>NZ_JAPX01000020.1:0-21867 GCF_000524355.1 Veillonella sp. ICM51a | reverse complement strand
TAAAATGGCAAAAGAAAAATTTGAACGTACGAAACCGCATGTTAACATTGGTACTATCGGTCACGTTGACCATGGTAAAACTACTTTGACTGCTGCAATCACTAAAGTATTGGCTGAAAAAGGCCAAGCTGATTTCCAAGATTACAGCATGATCGATAAAGCTCCAGAAGAACGTGAACGTGGTATCACAATCAACACTGCACACGTTGAATACGAAACTGAAAACCGTCACTATGCACACGTTGACTGCCCAGGCCATGCTGACTATGTTAAAAACATGATCACTGGTGCGGCTCAAATGGACGGCGCTATCTTGGTATGTTCCGCAGCTGACGGCCCTATGCCTCAAACTCGCGAACACATCTTGTTGGCTCGCCAAGTTGGTGTTCCTGCAATCGTAGTATTCTTGAACAAAGCTGACATGGTTGACGACGAAGAATTGATCGAATTAGTAGAAATGGAAGTTCGTGAACTTCTTTCCTCCTACGAATTCCCTGGCGACGAAGTACCTATCATTGTAGGTTCCGCTTTGAAAGCTTTGGAAGGCGACGCTCAATATGTAGCTAAAATCGACGAATTGATGGCAGCTGTAGATTCCTACATCCCAACTCCAGTTCGTGATACTGACAAACCTTTCTTGATGCCTGTGGAAGACGTATTCACAATCACTGGTCGTGGTACAGTAGCAACTGGCCGTGTTGAACGTGGTCAAGTAAATGTAGGCGACACAGTAGAAGTTGTAGGCTTGAAAGAAAAAGCTGAACAATACGTTGTAACTGGTCTTGAAATGTTCCGCAAAACTTTGGACTCTGCAGTAGCAGGCGACAACGTTGGTGCATTGCTTCGTGGTGTTGACCGTAAAGACATCGAACGTGGTCAAGTATTGGCTAAACCAGGTTCCATCAACCCACACACAAAATTCAAAGCAGAAGTATACGTATTGACTAAAGAAGAAGGTGGCCGTCATACTCCATTCTTCTCCAACTACCGTCCACAATTCTACTTCCGTACAACAGACGTAACAGGTGTTGTAAACCTTCCTGAAGGTGTAGAAATGTGTATGCCTGGCGATAACGTAACAATGAATATCGAATTGATTACTCCGATCGCTATCGAAGAAGGTCTTCGTTTCGCGATTCGCGAAGGTGGCCATACAGTAGGCGCTGGCGTTGTAACTGAAATCGAAGGTTAATTAGTAGCCTTTGTAATAAATAGGACTCCGTAAGGGGTCCTATTTTTGTGTAAAGTTCTAGACAAGGAACGCCATTTTTTGTTATACTATTTCTGTCAGGTACATGTGCCTGGCTTTTTTGAGTTGCTCAAAATCTTGACATTGCTAGACACATATGATACTATTCATTAGTATGTAGTCGAGCGTTTTCGAGTACAAGAGACTTATTAGTAAATATAAAGCGAGGTGTGTCCGGATGCGTAATGCCATTACTTTAGCTTGCACAGATTGCAAACAACGTAATTACCAAACGAACAAGAATAAGAAAAACAATCCTGATCGTATTGAAATGATGAAATATTGCAAATTCTGCGGTAAACATACATTACACCGTGAAACGAAATAATTCTTATCATTCATTACCTGTTGATTTGAGGATGTGAACAAATGGCAAAGTCTAACTCAGCAGTACAACAACGTGGCGGATTTGGTAAATTCTTCCGCGGCGTAAAGGCTGAACTGAAAAAAGTAGTCTGGCCAACAAGAAAAGAGCTCATCAATTACACAATTGTAGTATTTTTGGTAACAATCTTTATTGCCTTACTCATCTATGTGTTTGATGCGATTTTTGCTCAACTAATTAATATGTTGTTGCGGATTGTTGGATAGGGGGCCATTACATGGAAGCAGATAAGAAGTGGTATGTAATTCATACCTATTCAGGCTACGAAAATAAAGTTAAAACCACTTTAGAACTTAAGGTTCAATCTATGGGCTTACAAGATGTTATTAGTCGAATTCTAGTACCTCTTGAAGATGAAATAGATGAAAAAGATGGGGTTAAAAAAGTAGTAAAACGTAAAATATTTCCTGGGTACGTATTGGTTGAAATGGAAGTTAACGACCGTTCTTGGTATGTTGTGCGCAACACACCAGGTGTAACAGGTTTCGTTGGCTCTGCCACTAAACCAGTTCCACTTTCTGATTCCGAAGTAGAACATATACTTAAGTCTCAGGGCTTGGATAAGAAACCAACAATCAACGTCGATGTAGAGGTTGGTGAAACGGTACGCATTACATCCGGTGCCTTTGAAGATAGACTAGGTGTTATTACCGAAATTAACCCTGAAAAAGGAACATTGAAACTTAATGTAGAAATGTTCAATCGAGATACAGAGGTAGAGGTAGAGTTTTCTCAAGTTGAAAAAGCTCTTTAATATATAAATATAACTCTAAAAGAGCAATCGATTTTGGTTGCAGTGGGAGGATATTTATCCGTTACCACCACAGTAGAATCATAGGAGGTTTAATTACCCATGGCTAAGAAATTAGTTAAACAAGTAAAACTACAAATTGAAGCCGCTAAAGCTACTCCAGCACCACCAGTTGGTCCTGCATTAGGTCAAGCAGGCGTTAACATCGTTGCTTTCACAAAAGAATTCAACGAACGTACTGCTAAACAAGCTGGCTTGATTATTCCAGTAGTTATTAACGTATATGAAGATCGTAGCTTCGACTTCATCACTAAGACACCACCAGCTGCAGTATTGTTGAAAAAAGCTGCAGGTATCCCAAAAGGTTCTGGTGTACCTAATCGTGATAAAGTAGCTAAAGTAGGTCGCGATAAAGTTCGTGAAATTGCTGAATTGAAAATGCCTGACTTGAATGCTAATACCGTAGAACAAGGTATGCGCATGGTAGAAGGTACTGCTCGCAGCATGGGCATTGAAATCGTTGACTAATAAGCGTACGACTTGCGCATAAGCGCAAATCGGTGGGAGGGAATTCCCGTTTGACCACATAAGGAGGATATTATAATGGCAAAAGTAGGTAAGAAATACGCTGAAGCAGTAAAACTTATTGAAGCTGGTAAGTTCTACGAACCAGTTGAAGCAATTGAGTTAGTTAAGAAAACTGCAACTGCAAATTTCGATGAAACAGTTGAAATCGCTTTCAACTTGAATGTCGACCCTAAATACGCTGATCAACAAGTTCGTGGTGCAGTAGTATTGCCTCATGGTACTGGCAAAACTAAACGCGTTCTTGTGTTCGCTAAAGGCGACAACATTAAAGCAGCTGAAGAAGCTGGCGCAGATTTCGTAGGTTCTGAAGAGTTAGTAGCTAAAATCCAAGGTGGTTGGAGCGACTTCGACGTAGTAGTTGCTACACCAGACATGATGGGTCAAGTTGGCCGTCTTGGTAAAATCTTGGGTCCTAAAGGCTTGATGCCAAACCCTAAAGTTGGTACTGTAACTCCAGACGTTGCTCGTGCAGTAAACGAAATTAAAGCTGGTAAAATCGAATACCGTACTGATAAAGCAGGTATCATTTCTTGCTCCATCGGTAAAGCTTCTTTCGATGATGAAAAATTACTTGACAATTACCGTACAATCGTTGATACTATTATCAAGGCTAAACCTGTAGCAGCTAAAGGTCAATACATTAAATCTGTAACCTTGTCCGCTACAATGGGCCCTGGTGTGCCTTTGAACGTGTTCAAATTGAGCAACGTAACCAAAGAGCAATAATCACATATGTCTCTTAGCTGTAGACGGCTGGTATGTATAATGGATGTAAATCCGCCCGCTGAGGCTGACACTAGAACAACCTAGGACTAGTTACGACCTCATCGCGTGCGATGAGGTCGTTTTTACGCTAAGATAGTACATAGAGCACCACAAAATCTATAAGGAGGTAATCTAATGGCTGTCACTGAATCAAAAAAAGCAATCGTTGCTCAAATGAAAGAAACTCTTTCTGAAGCAAAAGGTGCTGTATTGATTGGTTACTCTGGTTTGACTGTTGCGCAAGCAACTGATCTTCGTCGCAAAATGTTGGCTGAAGGTGTTGAATACAAAGTAATCAAAAATACTTTGACTCGCATTGCTGCAAACGAATTGAATCTTGAAGGTTTCTCTGAGCATTTAGAAGGTCCAACTGCATTGGCTACTTCTAAAGAAGATGCTGTTGCACCTGCTCGTGTAATCGAACAATTCATCAAAGCTACAGAACAAGAAGTTGTTACTGTAAAAGCTGGTATCGTTGAAGGCGAAGTTATGGACGCTGCAGGCGTTAAAGCAATCGCAAGCCTTCCAAACCGCGAAGGTATGCTTTCCATGTTGCTTTCCGTATTGCAAGCACCTGTTCGCAATGTTGCATACGCTGTCAAAGCTGTTGCAGACGCTCAACCAGCAGAAGCTGCAGAATAATAATTTCTGTGAATTATTCATTGGTCGCTTAAGACCGATACAATAAACTATTTTATGGAGGAAAACTAAAATGGCATTGAACATTGAAAACATCGTTGCTGAATTAAAAGAAGCAACTATTCTTGAACTTAATGATCTTGTAAAAGCAATTGAAGAAGAATTTGGCGTAACTGCAGCAGCTCCTGTAGCTGTAGCAGCTGCAGGTGGTGCTGAAGGCGGCGCTGCTAAAGATTCTTTCGACGTAATCTTGAAAGAAGCTGGCGCATCCAAAATCAACGTAATCAAAGTTGTTCGTGAAGCAACTGGTCTTGGCTTGAAAGAAGCTAAAGCTATCGTTGACGGCGCTCCTGCACCTGTAAAAGAAGGCGTAGCTACTGAAGCAGCTGAAGCTTTAAAAGCTCAATTGGAAGAAGCTGGCGCAACTGTAGAATTGAAATAATTCTAGCCATATTAAAAGGCGTACCTAAAGGTACGCCTTTTTTTGCGTTCTGATTACTCTGAAACGACTCTGTATAAACTTGATATTAAAAAGCGTGCCCCGAAGGGCACGCTCTATTAAAATGAAATACTATCTTGTACTTTATATATTGTAGCTCCATTAGTTTTGCCCAATGGTTTTGTAATGACAGATGCAGGTGAACTTTCAAAGTCTTTTATATTCCGATTAGGTACGATAACAATAGCATTTAACTCGTTTGGAAGTTGATCTAAAAACTCATCTTTGGTAATGGTAGGCATAATATTTCTGGCCTTAGCCCAGCGTTCGTCATCAGTCTTATTTAAATATACTTGTGTTGGTATATGTTTTGTATAATACACGACTGAAGTATAATATCCACCATATACGAAAACAGGTTGATTCGTATTTTCTATATAAGATGTAAACTGAATACCAGATTGACTCGTTAATATGGGCGTCACAGAAATGGTAGTGGCTGAGTATAGGGCTAGTATTGGAAGCAAAAATAGCAATGTGAGTTGTGAATATGTTCGTATGTAATGTCTAGCTATTTTAAAAATCAGAGCGCCTATGCTAACTATAATCATATACTCTAAGATATAGTCGCTAGCACTGACGGCTACGCCAATACCTAGAATGCATGTATATATGCCAAATGGTAGTGTTACTAAAGAAGTACAATATTTAGATAGATTAGGGTTAAACAGTAAATTGATAATTGCCTCACTACCCCATATGATACATGGAATAATCGCGGGTAGTGTATAGGTTAAATACTTGGTTGCTACAATAGAATAAAATAGTAATATAATAACAAACCATATCCCGCCAAGTAGGTTGAATGATTCCTTCCAGTTCAGTTTCCGCAATTGATATATAACCACTGGTGTCCATGGCAATAAAGCAAGCGGCGTAATTATTAGATAGTAGTACCACACGTTGAATTTAGGGTGTTCGGATACGAGGGCACGACCTACATTTTGTAGACCAAGAAATCCACTAATAAAATCTTGGCCGTGAATAGAATACATTGCTATGTACCATGGAGTAGCAATGGCGAAAAATAATACAATACCTAGCGGTGTAAAGGCAATCTTTAAATTTCTTAGTAAACTTACCTCATCCTTATTGGTTTTACTATATTTTTGAAGGACCATAAACACTAATAATATGAGTCCTGGTAATAGTAATCCGATGGGTCCTTTTGTTAAGACTGCAAAGGCAGCTGCAATATAGGCTTTCATCATCGACGACTTATCATTGTTTGTAAAAGCTAGGTAAGCATAACCAAATATGGCAAGACTAAAGAAAAATAAAAAGCCATCTGTTATAACCGCATGTGATATATACCAAAATTGTAAGGTGCTCATCAAGAGGATGGCACTGGTTACTGCGACTGGGACGGACTGTTTGATACGGTATACCATGTGATACATGAGTGATACACTGGCCCCTGCAATTAATGTATTAGGGATGCGTGATACAAAATCTGATATACCGAACAATTTATAGCAGATCATAAGTGCCCAATATGTTAATGGTGGTTTATCATACCATACATGGTCATAAATCATAGGTGAAATCCATGAATTGTGAGTTAACATGGTTATGGCACTTAATACATAGTTAGATTCTACTGGATCGGTAATCGGTATATAGGCATTATAAAAACCATAGCTTATGACTGTAATTAAAAACAGCGCTATGATTCGTGTTCGATGATTTATGTTAATTTTAAACACTCCTTTATGTTAATAGTATATGCTTATATTTTACTATACTTTGCAATGTTCAGATATGTCATGAGAGAAATTATATAGAATATTGTTTTTATGGAATACCTTAAATGACTTTTGTGTATACAAAATACATGTTATAATAAATTCAAAAGAAAGACCATTTTATACAATGTAATTTGAATGATATACACATTCAGTGGAAAGAAGGATAGCAATGAGAAAAGAACATGATTTCCTAGGTGAATTAGAAGTAGCTGATGAGTTATATTATGGTGTACAAACGATTCGTGCATTAGAAAACTTTCACATTACAGGAAAACATTTAGACCAAGATTTTATTAAAGCTTTAGCAATGGTAAAAAAGGCCTCCGCTTTGGCCAATATGAAAACAGGTCGCCTCAATGTATCTATTGGTAAAGCCATTGTTCAAGCCGCAGATGAAGTCATCGCCGGCGAATTTGCAGATCAATTTCCAGTCGACCCAATTCAAGGTGGTGCAGGTACTTCTGTGAATATGAACATGAATGAAGTATTAGCAAACCGCGCTTGTGAAATTTTGGGTCATCCAAAAGGATCCTATGATATTGTAAGTCCTAATAACCATTGTAATATGGCGCAATCTACCAATGATGCATTTCCAACGGCTATTAAGGTTTGTGCGATTTTGAAATCTAAACCTTTGCTTGAAGCGTTGCAACGCCTTGTGGATGAACTTGAGAAAAAGGCTGATGAGTATAGCGAAATTTTAAAAATGGGGCGCACTCATTTACAAGATGCGGTGCCTATTACATTAGGTCAAGAAATGGGTGCTTATGCATCAGGTGTTCGCCGTGGTATTAGACGTATTAAATCTGCTGTTGAAGGAGCACATGTTATCAATATGGGGGCTACTGCCGTTGGTACAGGCCTTAATGCAGAACCAAATTACATTCATGACGTAGCATACGAACTTAGCGAAGTCGTAGGCGAACCATTCTATACTGCAGATAACTTGATTGATGCTACGAACAACACGGATATCTTTGCTGATATCTCTAGTGGTTTGAAGGTTACGGCTCTTGTATTGATTAAAATGGCCAACGATTTCCGTTTGATGGCATCTGGCCCTCGTTGTGGTATCGGGGAATTGAAATTACCTGCTCGTCAACCTGGTTCTTCCATTATGCCTGGTAAGGTGAACCCAGTTATCGCCGAAGTATTGAATCAAGTATGTTATCAAGTTATCGGTAACGATCTTACCATTTCTTTGGCTGTAGAAAATGGTCAATTTGAATTGAACGTAATGGAACCTGTATTGGCTTACAATTTGTTCAATAATCTTTGCTACCTTAAAAATGGTGTTAACACATTCGTTGATAAATTGCTTATCGATCTTGAAGTAGACCGTGAACAATGCGAATACTGGTTGAACCGTTCTGTTGGTATCGTAACTGCATTGTTGCCTCACCTTGGTTATGAAACCGCTTCTGCACTTGCAAAAGAAGCCTACACATCTGGTCGTGCTATTCGCGATATTATCCTAGAAAAAGGTTTATTGACTGAAGATGAAATCAATCATATTCTTTCTCCTAAAGAAATGACACGCCCTGGTATTGCCGCTGCTGATTTGTTAAAACACAAAGGAAATTAATTTTTATTAATGAACTTTGTCATATAATGTGAACAATACGTGAAAATGTGAAAGCTGTCAGCCTTTTGGTTGACAGCTTTTTTATATGATGATAGAATTATAAATTGCAAAAGTAGCATTTTCTACTTTTCCATGTAGAAGCTATAACTTACGTATTAAGGGTTTTCTTCCAAGGTTGTGCTTGGATAATGAACAGAGCAAGGTTATTTTTTAAATAAAAAAGGGCCTTGCTTATTTGGCGTTATTAAAGCAGGAAAACTGAGACCTGTAAGATGTCTTTTCTATGCCGTTATAGAAATATGGTGGACCAGTGTATTTGAAGGAGGGAAAGCACATATGTTCAAACCTGAACAGGTAGGCAAACGGACTCGTTATACATATGCAAAAATTAACGAAGTTATTAAGATGCCGCATTTGTTGGACATTCAGCGTAAATCGTACGAATGGTTCTTGGAGAGCGGTTTACAAAATATTTTCAACGATATTTCTCCGATTAAAGACAATTCAGGTAATTTAGTACTTTCTTTTGAAGGTTTTAGCTTAGGTGAGCCTAAGTATGATATTAATGAGTGCAAAAATCGTGATGCTACATACGCAGCACCACTTCGTGTAAATATCCGTTTAGTTAATAATGATCCTGAAAATATGGACATTAAAGAACAAGAAGTATTTATGGGTGATTTCCCATTGATGACGGATACAGGCACTTTCATTATCAATGGTGCAGAACGTGTTATCGTATCTCAATTAGTACGTTCCCCTGGCGTTTACTATGGTAAAGAAATCGATACCATGGGTAATCGTTTATATGAATCCACAGTTATCCCAAATCGCGGTGCTTGGATTGAATTAGAAACAGATGCTAGCGAAGTTGTAGCCGTTCGTATCGACCGTAACCGTAAATTACCGGCTACTGTGCTTGTTCGTGCATTAGGTTGGGATACTAATGAAAGTATTCTTGATCTTTTCTGGAACGGTCAAACAGATGAAGATGGTTTGCCAGTATATGATGAACGCATTGTTCGTACATTAGAAAAAGATACAACTCAATCTGCTGATGAAGCATTGGTAGAAATTTATAAAAAATTACGTCCAGGTGAACCTCCTACTGTAGAATCTGCTCGTAATTTATTCGATAATTTATTCTTCGATGCTCGCCGTTATGATTTAGCGCGCGTAGGTCGTTATAAATTAAATAAAAAACTAGGATGGCGTCAACGTATGTTGGGTCAAACATTGGCACAACCAATTGTTGATACTGAAACAGGTGAAATCATCCTTGATGCAGGCGTACAAGTTGGGGAAGAACAACTTGATATCGTTGCTAAGAGCGGTGTATTTAGCGGCGAAGGTTTTGCTGAATTCTATATCACTAATTCAGATGGTGTAGTATCCAAAATCATTTGCAACAACTGCAACTTAGAATTTAACCATCGTACAGTTACAAGAGAAGATATGATTGCTAATATCTCTTACCTCTTGAACTTGATGGATGGTGCCGGTCATACAGATGATATCGACCATTTGGGTAACCGTCGTCTTCGTTGCGTAGGTGAATTGTTACAAAATCAATTCCGTATTGGTTTGACTCGTATGGAACGTGTTGTACGTGAACGCATGACAATTCAAGAAATTGAATCTATTACGCCTCAAGCGTTGATTAATATTCGTCCTGTTGTAGCAGCGATTAAAGAATTCTTTGGTTCTTCTCAGTTGTCTCAATTTATGGACCAAACAAACCCATTAGCAGAATTGACACATAAACGTCGTCTATCTGCCCTTGGACCTGGCGGTTTATCTCGTGAACGTGCAGGTTTCGAAGTTCGTGACGTGCATCACTCTCACTATGGCCGTATGTGTCCTATTGAAACACCAGAAGGTCCTAACATCGGTTTGATTAACTCCTTATCTAACTATGCGAAGGTTAATGAATTCGGTTTCATCGAGGCTCCATACCGTAAGGTTGAAAAAATTTACGGCGAAGGTGCTGACGCGGATAAGGTTGTAAAAGTACGCGTATCTGAAAGCGTTGCTTATATGACTGCAGATGAAGAAGAAGGCATGACAATTGCCCAAGCGAACTCCCCTCTTGATGCAGACGGTTGTTTTGCTAATGACCATGTAGCATGTCGTCGTGGTCATGACGTATTAGAAGTAACACCTGATAAGGTTGATTACATGGACGTTAGTCCAAAAGAAGTTGTATCCATCGGTACAGCTATGATTCCATTCCTTGAAAACGATGATGCGAACCGTGCCTTGATGGGTGCGAACATGCAACGTCAAGCGGTGCCTTTGCTCCGTGCTCAAGCACCTTTAGTTGGTACAGGTATGGAATATACAGCGGCTACTGACTCTGGCGTTTGCGTATTGGCACGCGAAGCTGGTAAAGTCGTACGTTGCTGGGGTAATGAAATCCACGTTCTTCGCGATAGCGATGGTCGTGTTGATACATACCGTTTGAATAAATTCCTTCGTTCTAACCAATCCACCTGCTTTAACCAAAAACCAATCGTTAATCGTGGTGACCATGTTGTAAAAGGCCAAGTATTGGCTGATGGTCCTGCTACTGATGGTGGTGAATTGGCTCTTGGCTTTAATGTTCTTGTAGCGTTCATGCCTTGGGAAGGTTATAACTACGAAGATGCTATCTTGCTTAGTGAAGAACTTTGCAAAGAAGATATCTATACATCCATTCATATTGAAGAATACGAATGTGATGCGCGCGACACTAAACTAGGTGCCGAAGAAATCACTCGTGAATTGCCTAATACTGGTGATGATACACTTAAAAACCTAGATGAAGATGGTATCATCTGTATCGGTGCAGAAGTACATCCTGGTGATATCCTCGTGGGTAAAGCTACACCAAAAGGCGAAACTGAATTAACACCAGAAGAACGTTTGTTACGTGCTATTTTTGGTGATAAAGAACGCGAAGTTCGAGATACATCCCTCCGTGTGCCTCATGGTGAATGTGGTAAGGTTGTAGACGTTAAAGTGTTCACTCGTGAAAATGGTGATGAGTTACAACCAGGTGTAAACAAACTTGTTCGCGTTTACATCGCTCAAAAACGTAAAATCCACGAAGGCGATAAAATGGCCGGTCGTCATGGTAACAAAGGTGTCGTTTCTCGCGTAATGAGAAAAGAAGATATGCCATTCCTTCCAGATGGTACTCCAGTACAAATCGTATTGAACCCATTGGGCGTACCTTCTCGTATGAACATTGGTCAGGTTCTTGAAACTCACTTAGGCTGGGCTGTTCAAGGCTTGGGCATGAAAATTAAGGCTACAGATCTTCATATTCAAAATGTATTGAAAGAAGCGCGTACTGATGAATCCTATTGGGAACAAATCGATGCAATTCGCAAATTATATGCTGAAATTGAAGAGTTAGAAGCTAAAG
Source organism: Veillonella sp. ICM51a (assembly GCF_000524355.1). NCBI lineage: Bacteria > Bacillati > Bacillota > Negativicutes > Veillonellales > Veillonellaceae > Veillonella > Veillonella sp. ICM51a. The sequence continues at coordinate 10,249 of NZ_JAPX01000020.1, read as the reverse complement.
CGAAAGAAGATGTAACAGTAGCTCATTTTGATATTGATGAAAAAATCATCGATTTGAAATCTCAAATCTTAGGTCATGTAGAAGAAGCTGCTCAAAAGAAATTGGCTGCACTTGGTGGCGAAGCTCGTTACAATGAATTGAAAGCATTAGAATCTAAATACAATGCACTTCACATGGAATATTTCGGCACTGAAGAAGAAGTGCCTGAAATGGATCCAGCTCTTGTTGAAGAATTAGAACGCATCAACAAGGTACGTGCTACATTGAACCATATCGAAGAAGCTCGTGCTAAACGCGTTGAAATTCGCAAAGATTTGGAAAAATTAGGCTATGACTATGATACCTATGGTATGCCAAAACCGGATGTAGCTGGTATTCATATCGCTACACCTGTATTTGATGGTGCCCATGAAAAAGATGTATTCGAAACATTGGATATCGCTGGTCGCCCAGATGATGGTAAAACCGTATTGTACGATGGCCGTACCGGTGAACCTATGGATAACCGTGTAACGGTTGGTTACGTATACATGTTGAAACTTCACCATTTGGTTGATGATAAAATTCATGCGCGCTCCACAGGTCCGTACTCCCTTGTTACACAACAACCATTGGGTGGTAAAGCTCAATTTGGTGGCCAACGTTTCGGGGAAATGGAAGTTTGGGCCCTTGAAGCATATGGCGCAGCCTATACTCTTCAAGAACTATTAACTGTTAAGTCTGACGACGTTGTTGGTCGTGTTAAAGCATACGAAAAAATCGTTAAAGGCGAAAATATTCCTGAACCAGGTGTGCCTGAGTCCTTCAAAGTATTGCTCAAAGAACTTCAAAGTATCGGTCTTGATGTAAAAATCTTGAACGAAGATCAAGAAGAAGTTGTTATGAAAGAACTTGATGACGAAGATGAAGTGGTAGAAACTGGTATTGAAGATGTTATGGACGGCGATGCTGTTGAAACAGATGAAGTAACAGTTGTAGACCCAGAAGCAGAGGAAGAAGTATCTAATGGTGGCGATGATGATATTCTTAGCCAATTAGCATATCCAATTAGTGAATCCTCTGCAGATGAAGACTGATACTGAATATTAGGAAGGGAGCGATAGTAGTGCTAGACGTAAATGAATTTGATTCCATGCGAATCGGTTTAGCCTCTCCAGAGCAAATTTTAGAATGGTCTCATGGGGAAGTTAAAAAACCAGAAACAATTAACTACCGTACGTTAAAGCCAGAACGTGATGGTCTATTTTGCGAACGCATTTTTGGACCAACAAAGGACTGGGAATGTCACTGCGGTAAATATAAACGCATCCGCCATAAAGGCGTTGTCTGCGATAAATGTGGCGTAGAAGTAACACGTGCTAAAGTGCGTCGTGAACGTATGGGCCATATCCAATTGGCTACACCTGTATCCCATATTTGGTACTTCAAGGGTATCCCATCTCGTATGGGCCTTATCCTTGATGTATCTCCACGTTCCTTGGAACGCGTATTGTATTTTGCTTCCTATATCGTAGTTGATCCTGCAGGTAGCCCATTGGCAAAACGCCAATTGTTATCTGAACAAGAATACCGTGAATACGAAGCTCAATTCAATGAAGAAGGATATACTATCGGTGGTAAATCCGTAGTTATTGAAACTGTGGCACAACGTAATGAACGTTTGGCTATCGTTCGTGAAGCACAACGTAAAGAACGTTATAATGCAGCACTTCGTGAAGATGCTACAATTCCAGAAGCTGATAAAGAATATGAAGAATTAACTCGTGAAGAACGTTACGAATTAGGTGCTACAGAAGAAATCTTATTCGTATGTATCGACATGGGTGCAGAAGCGGTAAAAGCATTATTATCTGAACTTGATTTAGAACAATTAAATGCTGAATTGCGCGAAGAGTTGAACACTGCAAGTGGTCAACGTAAAATCCGTGCCGTTCGCCGTCTTGAAGTAGTAGAAGCATTCCGTCAATCTGGCAATCGCCCAGAATGGATGATTATGGATGTCGTTCCTGTTATCCCACCTGAATTGCGCCCTATGGTTCAATTAGATGGTGGTCGCTTTGCTACATCTGACCTTAATGATTTGTATCGTCGTGTTATCAATCGTAACAACCGTTTGAAACGTTTGTTGGACTTAGGTGCTCCTGATATCATCGTGCGCAATGAAAAACGCATGTTGCAAGAAGCGGTTGATGCATTGATTGATAATGGTCGTCGTGGCCGTCCTGTTACAGGTCCTGGTAACCGCCCATTAAAATCCTTGTCCGATATGCTTAAAGGTAAACAAGGTCGTTTCCGTCAAAACTTGCTCGGTAAACGTGTTGACTACTCCGGTCGTTCCGTTATCGTAGTAGGTCCAGAACTTAAAATGCATCAATGTGGTTTGCCTAAAGAAATGGCATTGGAATTGTTCAAGCCATTCGTTATGAAACGCTTGGTAGAACGTGGACAAGCATCCAATATTAAGGCTGCTAAGCGCCAAGTAGAACGCGTAGGTCCTGGTGTATGGGAATCCTTGGAAGAGGTTATCAAAGAACATCCAGTTCTTTTGAACCGTGCCCCTACATTGCATAGACTTGGTATCCAAGCCTTCGAACCAATCCTTTGGGAAGGCCGTGCTATCAAATTGCATCCATTAGTATGTACAGCCTTTAATGCCGACTTTGACGGTGACCAAATGGCTTGTCATTTACCATTGTCCGTAGAAGCTCAATCCGAAGCTCGTACATTGATGCTATCCGTTCATAATATCTTATCAACAAAAGATGGTAAGCCAGTTGCTATTCCATCTCAAGATATGATTTTGGGTACTTATTACCTAACAGTTGTACGCGAAGATACTCGTGATAAAGCAAAAACATTTGCTACATATGACGAAGTAATGCTTGCTTACGATTCTCATGTTATCGGATTGCAAGATATTTTATACATTCGCTTGCCTGAACACGGTCGCGTAGAAACTACAGCTGGTCGTTTGATCTTTAACAACGCTTTGTTCCCAGAATTATGGCAATATGAACAAAAAGAAGACGGTACTTACACATTGGGTAAGGTTATGGATAAGAAGACGGTTGGTAAACTTGTAGATCAATGTTTCCAATTATTCGGCAATGAAAAAACTGCTGAACTCTTAGACAGAATTAAATCCCTTGGTTACTCCTTTGCACGTCGTGCAGGTATGACAGTAGCCATTGCGGATATTAAAGTACCAGAAGAAAAATTCGATTTACTTGATACTGCAGAACAAGAAGTAGAAAAAGTATCTCGTCTATATCGCCGTGGTCTTATTACAGAAGAAGAACGTTATCGTAAAACAATCCAATTGTGGACAAAAGCAACAGAAGATGTTACTGATGCCATGATGGATAATATGGCGCGCGATAAAGATGGCTTCAACCCTGTATATATGATGGCTATCTCCGGTGCCCGTGGTAACAAACAACAAATTCGTCAGCTTGCTGGTATGCGTGGTTTGATGGCTGACCCATCTGGTCGTATCATCGACTTGCCAATCAAGGCAAACTTTAAAGAAGGTTTGACTGTATTGGATTACTTTACGTCCTCTCATGGTGCTCGTAAAGGTTTGGCCGATACAGCACTTCGTACAGCTGACTCCGGTTATTTGACTCGTCGTCTTGTTGACGTATCTCAAGACGTTATCGTTCGTGAGGACGATTGTGACGTTGTAGGTATCGATCTCGTTCGTGAACGCGCTCGTTTGGCTACATCTCCACGTCAAGCTCTTGAAATGTTGAAAGACAAATTGATTGGCCGCGTTCTCGATAAAGATGTAGTAAATGCTGAAACAGGTGAATTAGCTGTTCCTGCAGAAACTATTCTTGATGAACAAAGCTTAGCAGATATCGCAGATGCTGGTGTAACAGCTATCTCCTTACGCGGTGCACATTTAGGCTCTGATAGCGATATTAACCATACTAATTTGGTACAAAAGATCCTTCTTGGTGAAAGCGACGATAGTATCCGTGCAACATTAAAAGAAACTATGGTTCAAAATATGTTGAACAAGGATACTGTGAATGCTATCGTGGACAGCAATGGCGTAGAAATCTACCCTGCTGATACACGCCTTACAGAAGAAGGTATCGAAGCAATTCTAAACTCTGATGTAAAAGAGGTACAAGTACGCAATAATGAAATCAACGGTATTGAAGTAGAAGCTATCGTTGAAGGTACGGGTATTATTGAACCATTGAAAGACCGTATCGTAGGTCGTATTGCAGCTGAAGAATTAATCAATAAGGAAACTGGTGAAGTTATCGTTCCATTGAATGGTGAAATTACTGAAGAACTTGCTGATGAAGTTGTAAAACATTACGATGTTGTTAAAATCCGTTCCGTATTGACTTGTCGCAGCCCTTATGGCGTATGCCGTAAGTGCTATGGTCGTGACCTTGGTACAGGTGACCAAGTTCAAGTCGGTGAAGCAGTTGGTATCATTGCGGCTCAATCCATCGGTGAACCTGGTACACAATTGACAATGCGTACATTCCATACAGGCGGTGTCGCAGGTGACGATATCACACAAGGTTTGCCTCGTGTTGAAGAATTGTTCGAAGCTCGTAAACCAAAACGTAATGCAATCATTGCTGAAAATGAAGGTGTAGTACGTGTTGTACCTAACGAAGGTAAAAAAGGTACTAATACTATCTTTATTACAGGTGAAGATGGTATTGAACTCGATTACCTCATCCCTTATGGTTCCCGCATTATCGTTAAAGACGGTGATGTTGTATCCTTGGGCGCACGTTTGACAGAAGGTTCCATTAATCCTCATGACATCATGCGTGTAATGGGCACACAAGCAACACAACGTTACCTCGTATACGAAGTACAAAAAGTATATAAATCTCAAGGTGTAGAAATCAATGATAAACACATTGAAGTTATTGTTCGTCAAATGCTTCATAAGGTTAAAATCGAAACTGCTGGCGATGCAGATATGCTTCCTGGCGACATGATTGATATCAACACATTTGATGAAGAAAATCGTCGTTTAACATTGAATGGCCGTGAAAATGCTACTGGTAAACGTACATTGTTGGGTATTACTAAAGCTGCATTGGCTACAGATTCCTTCTTGTCTGCTGCATCATTCCAAGAAACTACACGTGTTCTTACAGATGCTGCTATTAAGGGCAAAATCGATCCATTATTGGGTCTTAAGGAAAATGTTATCATCGGTAAATTGATTCCTGCCGGTACTGGTATGAGCCGTTACCGTAAAATTGAAGTAGTTAAAAAGGCTCCTGAAATTTTGGAATTAACTGATGACGGTGAAATCATAGAAAAATAAGGTTTTATAGCTTATAGCTATGATTAGAAAATAAAAGAGATATTCCTAGATTGTTATATAATTTAGGGATATCTCTTTTTTGTTATATCAATTTTGCATAACAAGACTGCACCAATAGAATTGAATATGTATAAAGTGTATAAAAATAAGCGAAATTATCTATATTTGTATAAAAAAACGAGAATACTACATGTGATTCTTATAAATGATACACACGGATAGGTGTACATATTAAATACAGTGAAATAGCGGTTTTGAGTGTTAAAAAACCTTTGACATGCGTTTGAGTAATTGATATACTTACATAGTGCTTAGAGGGCAAGTGGGCCCTGAGCATAGTTTCGTAAGGAGAAGATGTAACCATGGACATTGCCCATTTGGCATCGGCGAACAAGACAATAGGTGCTAAGCAAACGATTAAATCAATTGCAAAAGGCTCTGTTAAGTTTGTGTTTCTCGGCTGCGATAGCGATAGCTACGTAGTAGATCCTGTACGGATGGCTTGCGTGGAACATAATATACCGTTCGACGATAAGCATACGATGGATGACCTTGGTCGTGCGTGCCGCATTAAGGTGCGGGCCACAGCGGTAGGCATCCTACGTTAATCTCGGTAATATCCGATGTAACAATTTGTTATGACGGATCAATTATAAATCTCAAATTTGGAAAGGAGGTGCCCAAATGCCAACAATTAATCAGCTAGTACGCAAAGGTCGCATGAGCTTGACTAAAAAATCTACAGCTCCAGCGCTTCAAGAATCTCCACAAAAACGTGGTGTATGTACTCGTGTGTACACAGCTACTCCAAAGAAACCAAACTCCGCGCTTCGTAAAGTTGCCCGTGTACGTTTGACAAACGCTATTGAAGTAACTGCTTACATTCCAGGCATTGGTCACAATTTACAAGAACACAGTGTTGTACTTATCAGAGGCGGTCGTGTAAAAGACCTTCCAGGTGTGCGTTATCACATCGTTCGTGGTGCATTGGATACAGCTGGCGTACAAAATCGTATGCAAAGTCGTTCCAAATACGGCGCGAAAAAAGCTAAAAAATAATTTTAGCCATTAAACGAAATTAACACACATCATTATAAAGGAGGAATTGAACATGCCAAGAAAAGGCCCTGTTCCGAAACGTGATGTACTTCCAGATCCGGTGTACAACAGCAAATTAGTAACACGTTTCATTAACAAAGTTATGTACGATGGCAAAAAAGGCATTGCTGAAACTATCGTATATGATGCATTTGAAATTATTCGTTCCAAAATGGGTCAAGACCCAATGGAAGTTTTTGATCAAGCATTGAAAAATGTTATGCCTGTACTTGAAGTACGTGCTCGCCGTATCGGTGGTGCGAACTACCAAGTGCCAGTTGAAGTTCGTGCTGATCGCCGTCAAACCCTCGGTATTCGTTGGGTTGTAAACTACGCTCGTCTTCGTGGTGAACGCACTATGAAAGAACGCTTAGCAGGCGAATTGATGGACGCTTTCAACAATGCAGGCGCTGCAATCAAGAAAAAAGAAGATACTCATAAAATGGCAGAAGCTAATAAAGCATTTGCTCATTATCGTTGGTAATAAGAGGTGACAACTGTGGCAAGAGAGTTTTCCCTAGCAAAAACTCGTAATATCGGTATCATGGCTCACATCGATGCTGGTAAAACAACAACTACAGAACGTATCCTCTACTATACAGGTATTGTTCACAAAATCGGCGAAGTACATGAAGGTGCTGCTACGATGGACTGGATGGCGCAAGAACAAGAACGTGGTATCACAATCACTTCTGCGGCGACAACATGTCACTGGAAAGATCATCGTATCAATATCATCGATACTCCTGGTCACGTTGACTTTACTGTAGAAGTAGAACGTTCTCTACGTGTACTTGATGGCTCCGTAGCGGTGTTCAGTGCTAAAGGTGGCGTTGAACCTCAATCCGAAACAGTATGGCGTCAAGCATCTAACTACGGCGTACCTCGTATCGCTTATGTAAATAAGATGGATACAGTAGGTGCTGACTTCTTCAACGTAGTTGATATGATGAAATCCCGTTTGGGTGCAAATTCCGTAGCTATCCAAGTGCCAATCGGCGCTGAAGATACTTTCGAAGGCATCATCGATTTGATGACTATGAAAGCGGAAATTTACAAATCCGATGACGGTAAAGAATATGAAATCACTGATATCCCAGCAGAATATCAAGAAGTAGCTGAAGCTCGTCGCGAAATGATGATCGATGCTATCGCTGAAACTGATGACGATATCATGATGAAATATTTGGAAGGTGAAGAAATCTCCATTGAAGAATTGAAAGCAGCATTGCGTAAAGCAGTTATTGCTAACCAATTGTTCCCAGTTCTTTGTGGTTCTTCCTACAAAAACAAAGGTGTACAAATGTTGTTGGACGCTGTTGTAGATTACATGCCAGCTCCTATCGACATTCCAGCTATTAAAGGTACCGTTCCTGGTACTGAAGAAGAAACTACTCGTCCTTCTTCCGATGATGAACCATTCTCCGCATTGGCATTCAAAATCATGGCTGACCCTTATGTTGGTAAATTAGCGTTCTTCCGTGTGTACTCCGGTACATTGGAATCCGGTTCCTACGTTTTCAACTCCACAAAAGGTAAGAAAGAACGTATCGGCCGTATTCTTCAAATGCACGCTAACACTCGTAAAGAAATCGACATGGTTTACGCTGGCGACATCGCTGCAGCTGTAGGCTTGAAAGATACTACTACTGGTGATACTCTTTGTGATGAAAAGAATCCTGTAATTCTTGAATCCATGGAATTCCCTGAACCAGTTATCTCCGTTGCTGTTGAACCTAAAACAAAAGCTGACCAAGAAAAAATGGGTACAGCTCTTGCTCGTTTGGCAGAAGAAGATCCTACTTTCAAAGTTCGTACTGATGAAGAAACAGGTCAAACTATTATCTCCGGTATGGGCGAACTTCACTTGGATATCATCGTCGACCGTATGAACCGTGAATTCAAAGTAGAATGTAACGTAGGTAAACCTCAAGTAGCTTATCGCGAAACTATCCGTAAAGCTGTTAAAGCTGAAGGTAAATTCGTTCGTCAATCTGGTGGTCGTGGTCAATATGGTCACTGCTGGTTGGAATTAATTCCTCAAGAACCAGGTGCTGGCTTCGAATTTGAAAATAAGGTCGTAGGTGGTGCAATTCCTCGTGAATACATCGGACCTGTTGAAAATGGTGTTAAAGAAGCTATGGAATCCGGTGTTATCGCTGGTTATCCAATGGTTGACATCAAAGTTATCGTATTTGACGGCTCCTACCATGACGTTGACTCCAACGAAATGGCCTTCAAAATCGCTGGTTCCATGGGCTTTAAAGAAGGTGCTCGCAAAGCAGACCCTGCATTGCTTGAACCATACATGTCCGTAGAAGTAGACGTTCCTGAAGAATACATGGGCGACGTTATCGGTGACTTGAACTCTCGTCGTGGTCGCATGGACGGCATGGAAGCTCGTAATGGTAACCAACATATCAAAGCATATGTTCCATTGAGCGAAATGTTCGGTTACGCAACTGACCTTCGTTCCAAAACTCAAGGTCGCGGTAACTACTCCATGACATTCGATCATTACGAAGAAGTTCCTAAGAAAATTGCTGAAGAAATTCAAGCAAAGAAAAACGGTTAATCTTACATTAGATTAATAGAATTACTATTTTCCTCGGAGGATAATTTAAAATGGCAAAAGAAAAATTTGAACGTACGAAACCGCATGTTAACATCGGTACAATCGGTCACGTTGACCATGGTAAAACTACTTTGACTGCTGCAATCACTAAAGTATTGGCTGAAAAAGGCCAAGCTGATTTCCAAGATTACAGCATGATCGATAAAGCTCCAGAAGAACGTGAACGTGGTATCACAATCAACACTGCACACGTTGAATACGAAACTGAAAACCGTCACTATGCACACGTTGACTGCCCAGGCCATGCTGACTATGTTAAAAACATGATTACTGGTGCGGCTCAAATGGACGGCGCTATCTTGGTATGTTCCGCAGCTGACGGCCCTATGCCTCAAACTCGCGAACACATCTTGTTGGCTCGCCAAGTTGGTGTTCCTGCAATCGTAGTATTCTTGAACAAAGCTGACATGGTTGACGACGAAGAATTGATCGAATTAGTAGAAATGGAAGTTCGTGAACTTCTTTCCTCCTACGAATTCCCTGGCGACGAAGTACCTATCATTGTAGGTTCCGCTTTGAAAGCTTTGGAAGGCGACGCTCAATATGTAGCTAAAATCGACGAATTGATGGCAGCTGTAGATTCCTACATCCCAACTCCAGTTCGTGATACTGACAAACCTTTCTTGATGCCTGTGGAAGACGTATTCACAATCACTGGTCGTGGTACAGTAGCAACTGGCCGTGTTGAACGTGGTCAAGTAAATGTAGGCGACACAGTAGAAGTTGTAGGCTTGAAAGAAAAAGCTGAACAATACGTTGTAACTGGTCTTGAAATGTTCCGCAAAACTTTGGACTCTGCAGTAGCAGGCGACAACGTTGGTGCATTGCTTCGTGGTGTTGACCGTAAAGACATCGAACGTGGTCAAGTATTGGCTAAACCAGGTTCCATCAACCCACATACAAAATTCAAAGCAGAAGTATACGTATTGACTAAAGAAGAAGGTGGCCGTCATACTCCATTCTTCTCCAACTACCGTCCACAATTCTACTTCCGTACAACAGACGTAACAGGTGTTGTAAACCTTCCTGAAGGTGTAGAAATGTGTATGCCTGGCGATAACGTAACAATGAATATCGAATTGATTACTCCAATCGCTATCGAAGAAGGTCTTCGTTTCGCGATTCGCGAAGGTGGCCATACAGTAGGCGCTGGCGTTGTAACTGAAATCGAAGGTTAATTAGTAGCCTTTGTAATAATCATCGTA
>NZ_JAPX01000019.1:0-48762 GCF_000524355.1 Veillonella sp. ICM51a | reverse complement strand
TGAAACAATAACTCCAGATAGAGGGAAAGAGTTTTCTAAACATGCAGAAATTAGTCAGAAGTTGAATTTAGTAGAATTTTATTTTCCATTTCCACATCATCCTTGGCAAAGAGGAACAAACGAAAACACCAATGGATTGCTTAGAGAATATTTCCCGAAAACTGTGGATATTAATCAATCAGATAGCTATGTTGAAGCACCGCGCAAATGCTTAAATTGGAAAACTCCATACGAGGTTTATCATTCAGTAGAGTTGCATTTGACTTGACAATTCAAGAGATAAAATTATGCTGGATATAGGGGAGAGAAAGATTGATATCATCCTTTTATAGGTATTGGGAGCGTAGAGCAAGCCAGTATGAAGGATTGGCATTATTATAGAGATCCATTACGGGTTTATAGTCCAGATTTTGATATCTTAATTTCTTACTTTAATCAAGTGTATCCTATTATAGATGCATCAGATAATACTGAAAGAGATAGATTTGATGTATGCTTTGATAATTGGATTAAGAAAGATTACTGGATTAAAATAATTCATAATATTGAAGTTGATTTTATAAACCTTAGTAAAGAAGAGCAAGAGTTTTTAAACACATTTATTGCTTGGATAAAGGAAACACTTCAATATACTTCTGTTATAGTTGTTGAGGGAAATCTTTAAAAATCAAAACAGTATTTTAATAACATAATCAATAAAGATAAGTTAAGATATAAATTAATTGATTTTAGCCCTTTGCTTTTGCGAAGGGCTTTTACAATATAATCATATATAAATATAATATAATTAGTATAAGTAGTTAAATTATATTGAATTAGGTATATGGTGTGGGACTAATTTTAGATATTGATAAAATAATGTACCAATTGAGTAGATGGAGACCAATATTTCATTCAGAAGCAGATTTTCAGTTTAGCTTAGCCTGGATGATTAAAGAACAATATCCAAATTGTGATATTTGACTAGAGTTTGTACCTGAATTTAATCCTAATTTACATCTTGATATTCTTGTTATATTAGATGGTAAATGGATTCCTATTGAGCTTAAATATACGACAAGAAAATTTATTAAAACTATAAATGATGAAGTGTATGTGTTGAAGGAGCAGGGTGCTAAGGACCAAGGTTGTTATAACTACTTAAAAGATATAATGCGTATAGAAGAATTTAGGGATAAGAGTAATAACTTTATTGAAGGTTATACAATTAAGATAACTAGTGAGATATCTTATCTAAAGGCTCCGACAAAAGTAAATTGTACATACGCCAAATTTTCTATTGAGGAGGGTTCTATAAAAACTGGGTGTATGAATTGGGCCGCTAATACAGGAAAAGGAACAATGCGTGGAATGGAAGCATCTATAGTATTAACTGGGATATATCCTATAAATTGGAAAGAATATTCTAAAGTTGATAATACTAATAGTGGTACTTTTATGTATCTTGTAAATAGGATAATTAAATAAAATTAGGAGATATATTATGTTTAAACCTATGCGTAAAAAAATAAATGAAATAGACCATAGTGCTGCAGAAGCTTTATTACAATCTAATCGTCGAGGTATTTTAGCCATGAACGGCGATAATGGGTACCCTTATGCTATTCCTATTAATTATTTTTATGATTGTGTAGGACAGAAGATTTACTTTCATGGAGCTAAAGCTGGTCATAAAGTAGAGTCATTGAAAACTTCAGATAAGGAATGTTTTACTGTATATGGTAATGATCGTATTGATGAATCTGAATCCTGGGCGCCGTATGTACAAAGTGTAGTCGTATTTGGAAGATGTCGTTTGCTAGAGGCAGGTTCAGAATCTATAGATCGATTAAAAGAATTTGCTATGAAATATTATCCTAGTGAGCAGCTTGTAGACAAAGAGATTGCTCATGCTGGTAGAGCAGTTCAAATGTTTGAAATCACCATTGAACATATGAGTGGTAAACAAGTACAAGAGAAATAATAGATTAGCTCTTCGCTTATGCGGACCTAAAAGGGAATGGAACTAAAATGTATTGTCTATGTGTCCTGTAACCTAGCTACTATGGCACGAGATGTTGAAATACATATAATAAACCTCTAGTTAGTGAAACTTAAAGTTTCATTGACTAGAGGTTGCTTTTTTATAACACTACCAAATAAAATATTATGAATACTAGTTATATGATTATAAGTAATGCTAATTATATAAAAAATGAAAATAATTTATAATTAATCTATATTATAGCCTTTTTTTGAATAAAAATTATTCAGAAATGATCTGTGTATTGTGTATATCTAGAAAGGAGTCAGTTTTGTAAGTATTTTTGGTAAGTAGTTTTGTATATTCATAGAGAGAAAAGAAATGAGTAAAGTACAAATGATGTTAACTGGTAAGATAAATTCCCATAAATGTAATCCTAAGAACGTAAAGCGCCTTAGTACCGCAGTAACTGCTTGTGTATTTGCATTAACATTAGGGACGGTTATGGTATTAAGCACATCTAGTGCAAATGCAGCCGGTCAAGTAATTGGTGGTTATACGGCTGGTAACCAAGCGTTAGGCGACGGTAGTGTCGTTGTCAGTGGTGGTAAGGATAAGGCACCTAACTTAGCAGAAGGTGAAAATAGTGCAGTCCTTGGGGGAACAAAAAATATGACCGAAGGCCCTTATACCGCTATTGTAGGGGGCTTTCAAAATATTGTTCACGAAGAGATTAAAAATGGGGTCATTCTTGGTGGTACAAAAAATCAGATTGAAGCAGTAGGAACCTTAGTAGGAAATTATGCCACAATCAGCGGCGGGGAGGATAATATTGCGTATGGTGAGTCCTCATCTATTTCAGGTGGTAATTCTAATGGTACATATGGATTACATAGTTCCATCGCCGGTGGTCGTGGCAATAATGCAGCTGGTGAAATTGGTTCTGTTATTGGCGGTTCTCAAAATAATGCAGATGGAAAAGGAAGTACACTTGCGGGCGGTTTAGGAAATACCGGGGTTGGTATGTGGTCTTCCGTATTTGGGGGCAGTAAAAATGAAGCAGTAGGTACTGGCGCATCCATCCTTGGCGGTGGCGGTCGTGAATTTACAGGTCGTAAATTTGTAACTCATAAAAACATTGCCAATGGCGAATATAGTACCATTGTTGGATCTCGTGATGCTATGACCGTAGGCAATGGTAGTACGGTTGTGGGTGGTTCGAATGGAATGACACTTGGTCTTGCGTCTACCTCTGTAGGCGGTGGTTTTACAGGTTCTAAGGCCGAGAACAGTTTGGCGTTAGGTCATAAGGCAGGTACTACTGTCAAATATGGCACTGCTATTGGTTATGAAAGCGTAGCCACCGAAGAAGGAACTATTGCATTTGGTCATGATGCAGGTGATGTTTCTGGTTACACAGTAAAATATCCAGATAAAGAAATCACCACACACTTAGGTTATAAAAAGACTGTGCCAGATTATGATAAAGAGCCTACAGTAACACCTACTACATATTCAGATGCTAAATATAATCGCTTGGTGAAAGTAGCCGATGGTGTCGATGCACATGATGCAGCAACAGTAGGTCAATTAGAATCTGCTATAAGCCAAGTTCAATCGGTAGGATCGAATTTAGAAACTACAGTTAATAAGGCAACAGCCTCAAGTTATGCATTAGCTGCATTACAACCAAATTTCTCTGAAGGAGAAACTGGATTAGGTGTAGCTGTAGGATTTGGTCATTATCATGGCAAAACAGCTACTGCATTAGGCGCTTACTATCGCCCAAGCCGAAATGTACAATTTAATGTAGGTACTGTGGTAGGCAATGGTAACCAAGGCTTTAATGGTGGGCTTAGCTTTAAAGTAGGACCTGAATCTAAATCAAATACAACATCCACCGATGAAAGAATTGCTCAATTAGAAAAACGTATTCAAGAATTAGAGCGTTCAAAGAAATAATTCTATATACATTAAAGATTAAATAAGGATTATATAAATAGAGCCCTTTGCTTGTGCAAAGGGCTTTTACTATACACTCATACTTATAAATGTAATATAATTAAACTAAATGGATAGTATTGGCGGAACATTTATGTATATAGTTAATACGATAAAAATTAGCTAAATAATAAATTCAACAAATTCAGGGAGGGATTAACATGTTAGGAGCAATCATTGGTGATATAGTTGGTTCACGATTCGAATTTAATAATATTAGACGGAAGGACTTTGATTTCTTTACAGATCAATGTGTGTTAACTGATGATAGTATCATGACACTTGCTGTAGCAAAGGCCATTCTTATGAGCCAACCAAATTACAGAAATCTTTCAAAAAATGCAGTGGAATGTATGCAGACGATTGGGAGATGCTATTCAGGTTATGGATATGGCGATCGGTTCTATAGATGGATTTTTGCAGAGAATCCAAAGCCATATAATAGTTATGGTAATGGTTCTGCTATGAGAGTTAGTGCTGCTGGATTTGCAACACATAGTTTGGACGAAGCAAAGCTTCTTTCTAAATTAGTTACTGAGGTTACTCATAACCATCCAGAAGGCATGAAAGGTGCAGAGGCGACAGCAGTTGCCATATACTTAGCTAAAACTGGTAAAGATATACAAGAAATCAGAGATTATATTAATCAGCATTATTACACCATGGATTTCACATTGGATGAAATCAGAGATACCTATAGGTTTAATGAAAGTTGTCAAGGAACTGTACCACAAGCATTGCAAGCTTTTTTTGAATCCACTGATTTTGAAGATGCCATTCGCAATGCCATCTCAGTAGGTGGCGACAGTGATACTGTTGCTGCTATTTGTGGTGGTGTAGCTCAGGCCTATTATGGTATTCCAACAGACATTAGATAACAGGCTCTGTCGTTTTTAGATACTAAACTGCTAGGTATATTGACGTCCTTTGAAGAAAAGTATATGCCTACTATATAATTCTTGATTCAATAATGATGCCCCATATATACGTATAATAAAGAAACCTATGTCATAATGGCGTTTGTAGTGATCCCAAAAAGTTAGACTTTTATTTCCGAGTAACCTAAACTGGTTGCTCGGAATTTTTTATGCTGCAGTAGTAGCTAAACAATAGTCAATTGGACTTAGCCAGTTCAATCTTTTCTTAATTCGTTTAGTATTGTAATACATAATATAGTTTTCAATCGCCTCTTTTAACTCATCATAGCTTTGAAAAGTATTGCCATAATACATCTCTTGTTTTAAGATAGCAAAGAAATTTTCCATTGGTGAATTGTCAAGACAATTACCTCTTCCAGACATACTTTGGAATATATTATGCACTTTTAAATTATATTGATACATTTTCATTTGGTAAGCCCAGACACGGTCAGAATGAAATGTCCGCCCATACTTAGCATCGGCAGTCTTTTCAATCGCTTGTTGTTGTGCTGAAAGTATGGACTCAGCCGATGGTGTAGGACTTATACTAAAACTAATAATTTCAAGATTATATAAATCCATAAATGGATCTAAGTATAGTTTTCCAACTTTCAAAGCACCGTTTGCATCTAGTTCATAATACTTAAATTCAGTTGTATCTGTAGTAATTTTTTGATGTGGTTGATTACAATGGAATCTACGCTTAATGCGATTAGGTGCAATCCGTCCTTTAACGCCTTTATATGAGTTATATTTTCGGCTCTTACGGGAAAATGCTATTACTTGTAGATTAAACTTTTGCATAATTCGTTGCAATCGTTTCTTATTAATAACAATACCTCGTGATTGTAACAAGGGTAACAACCTTCTATATCCATAGTTGGGATGGTCATTACGAATATCTTCAATAGCTATTCGAATTTGTAGATCTGGATCTACTCGGTCAAAGTGCTGTTGCCAGTACATATATGTTGCTTTTGGAAAACATAAGGCAGCAAGAATCTCAGTTAGTTTGAATTCTCTTCGGAGACTGCTAATGATTCTTGCTGCTCTTTCATTTTTCAAGCGTCCTCGATGCACAATCTCCTCAATTCTTTTAAATAGGCATTCTCTATTTGGGCATAGCGTAATTGTTTTTCTAATTCTAAAATACGAGCTTGCTCTGGTGTTAATTCTTTTTTCTTCTTTTGGTTACGAGATTTAGTATGTGTGCTAATCTTTGCTTTTTCATCTGTTCGACTCATAGTAGGTATTCGTTCTTTCGGTCGCTCGACAAAAGCATTGGCCCCATATTTCATAAAATCCGATTTCCAACGAGCTATTAATGGAGGATTATTTAGACCATATTGAAATGCAATTTGCCGATATGATAATTCACTAGTTAAGTATGACTCTACCACAGCTAACTTAAATTCTGAAGTATATCTTGTATTAATTCGCTTTCGACACAAACTATCTTTACCAAATTCTTTAAATGCACTAATCCAACGACAAACTTGCGATGCATCCTTTACAACGTATTTCTTAGCTAAAGAGCTATATCCATCCTCACTATTTAGATATGCAGTAACGACTTTTAATTTAAATATAAAGCTATATTTTGCCATAGAAAAACCGACCTCCTTAATGTTAAGATTTTTGGTCTAACATTAAGGGGTCGGCTCAGCAAGTAAAGAAGCTGAGAGATAAATATATGGTCGGTGTAATCTTAGGTCTGCACGGCTCTTTTTAATTTACAAGAGTTCGATTAAAGAGAATATATTTATGAAAAAAGTATATTTTGAAGTATAATATACTAAATATAGTTTTCTTGAACGGAGGATAAGAATGAGAATTTTCAGTTATAAAAGATTGTTCAAAAAACTGATTGATTTAGATATGACAAACAATGAATTGATGGAAAAAGCAAAAGTAAGTAAAAGTACATTCTATAAAATGAAGAATGGGCAAAATGTGACTACGGATGTTTTGCTTAGGATTTGCAATGCTTTGGATTGTGATATTGAGGAAATAGTGGAGTGTATAAGAATTGATAAATAGATTTTGAAAGGAGGTTAATTATGGATAAAGAAAAGTACTACATGAACTTACCAAAAGATTTATCTGGAAGCATTGCTAAAAATCGCTTTAGATTAGAATTATTATGGGGAATTAGTAAAATAATAGATGAACATAAAGCAAACAATGAATATACGATAATTTTTGATTTTAAATGTGATATCGAACTGCATAAAGATGATGAATTGAATTTTTACCAAATCAAGACGAAAAAAAGTGGTAATTATAATTCGAATAACTTATGTAAGAAAGGCAATAATGAGAATAATTCTATTTTAGGAAAATTATATGCTTTATATTCACCAAATTACAATATAAAATTAGCAATTGTATGTAATAAACAACTTAAAATCAATAATAAGGAAATTGATTTTCCTGAGCAATGTTTTGGAGATTTAGATCAGGATGTACTTGATGGTGTTAGGGAAAAGTTGTGTACAGAATTAAATTTAAACACTGTGTGTTTAGATAATGTATTTTATATATTTGATAACATGGATTTATTAAATCCAGAGGATTCTATTAGAGGAAAATTAGTAAAATCTTTCGTTGATATTAAAGGCGAAGAACCTCAAAATCCGAATGCATTATATAGACTGGTCTTTGATTCTGTTAAAGAAAAAGCTTCTTATGAATTTGATTCCGGTACTTATGAAGATGTTGTAAAAAATAAAGGTATTACAAGAAGTGAATTTGATAAAATGTTAAATGCACATAAAAAGGAATCTAAAAATGGAATCAATGAAACACAGGAGTATATAAATAACCTGTCATTAGCTAAGCGAAGAAGATATAATACAGCACTGGGTAATATACTTGAAACTCAGCAAAGTAAGTCTTTACGATTAATAAAGATAAAAATTTATAATTATATTAAGGAACATGAAGACTCATTAGACGATATTGAAAGTTATTTAAAAGAAATATCAAAATTATTTGATGACGATTTTGATGTGGAATTTACTGATGATATGAAATCAGTTCAATACATAATGATTTACTATATGTATGCTTCAGGAGGAATTTTATAATGAATGTTATATTTGACAAAATATATATATTTGATGTTGTAAAAAAAGAGGCTTATTCAACAGAATTTAAAAAAGGAGTTAATATTATTACATCGAGTGATATAGATGGAACAGATAGAGGAAAATCAGTTTTATTAAGAAGCTTATACCATGCTTTGGGTGCGGATTCTCACTTTGACTCGAAATGGGGAGAAAAAGATAAGGTCTATATTTTATTTTTCAAGGTGGATGATAAAGATTTTTCGATTTATAGATCTCAAAAATTATTTAAAATATTTAATGCAAAAGGTGATATTATTTTTACTACTATTCATAGATGTGAATTAGCAGATTTTTTTGGCAATTTATTTAATTTTTCTATATGGTTGCCGCAAAAAAATACAAATCAATTAGTAATAGCACCACCTGCATATAGTTTTTTACTGAACTTTTTAGATCAAGATGAATACATCGGTACAAAATTTAATTCGTTTAAAAGTCTTGCTCAGTTCAGTAATTTTAAACTTAATGTTATTTACTCACATTTGGGCATTTACAATAAAGAATATTTCGAATTTGTGAAACAAAAAGAAGAATTAGAACTTGAAATTAAAAGTAAGAAAGAAGAAATAGAAGAACTAATTAAAATGAAAGACAGAACCAATTTAATTTTGGATGGTTTTTCATGTCCGGAAACAAGCCGTGCCTTAGAAAATGAGCTTAATATAGAAACTCAAAAATATTCATCGCTGATTAATGAAATGAATTCAGTAAGGAATAAGCTTGTTGACTTGAGAAATCAATTAGTTGAACAGAATGTCACTTTATCTCAAATATCTAAATTTGAGGCAAAAGAAGAAAAGGAAATAAAAACTATTTTAAAATCGAAAGTTTGTCCTGAATGTCATTCTGTTTTAGATTCGACTTTGGAACTAAGGAGTAAGAGGTATAATCATATTAATAATGCTCTTAGTCTGAAAGATGCAATAAAAACAGAAAATGCCCATATTGAAGATGAAATACTTAAAAATGAGGAAATATATTCAAACTTGACTTTGACGTTGGAGGAGCATAATAAAAAGATTTGTAAAAACAAAAAGGAAATCAAAGACTATATCAAGTTCAGAGGACTAAATAAACTAATCGATGAAATTAATAATGATTTGACTATTAATAGCAGAATTATCGACAGCACAAAGGAGGCTCTAAAACCACTAAAGAAAGAATTTAAAAGTGTTAAAGATAAAATGAAATCTGTTGATGAAAATTACTATTATTTGATTGATAAATTAAAAATAAGATTCAATTTAAATGAGTTGGAAGCTGATAGTTACGAACAACTATCTAAAAATTTTTGTGCAAGTGGAAGCAACAAACCATTATCAACTGTTATATGGTATCTAACACTCAATGATTTAAAACAGAAATTTAATCCTGAAGGAACAACATTTCCAATGGTTTTTGATAGCCCTAATAATGCGGAGACAGACCAAGAGAAGAAACAGGCATTAGTCGAGTATATTATGGAATCATCAGATCAATTTAGCCAGTTAATTGTTTCGGCAATAGGATTTTCAGAAAAAGATTATGTCATTAATTCGAATATAAATATAAAAGTTTTAGAAAATGAAAAATATAGCTTACTAAATAATGAGATGTATGTTCAGAATTATGAGCTTTTACAATGTATGAATGATGCTTAATATAGTAGGGGTTAATAAGGAGCTGGTTATCTCTCCATTTCCTTACCCATATAAATTCCATAATTTTTTCGTATTTTGTAAAGCTCGTCCATCGTGGTTTTTGAGGACGAATACTCTTGCATGAGGGGATTCTTCTTTTCTTGCAATTTATCAAGTCTGTCTAAAATATCCTTTGAATTTGGCAGCTTTTGAACCGACCTCTTAATGTTAGACCCAAATCTTAACGTTAAGGAGGTCGGTTCAGTCTCTTACTTCGGTAAGAGGCTTTTTCTATATCAAAAGTTACAATAAATTTAGTATAATTAAACTATGAATCATCAGTATACATATAAGGTCGTATTATAAGGGAGAGACACATATGATACATCTTAAGGATTTAGGCACTTTTGAATCTGCACCAGATTTAGTGACAGATATTATAAATGGAAATATAACAGCACTTGAAAGAGCATTACAAGGTGGTTGGGATATAGATGAGCCTATACAAATTAGTAAATATAGTGAGTATTCACCTCTACAATTAGCGTTAGTAATGGAATGTTTGCCAAGTGTAAAATGGTTGGTCGAACATGGCGCAGATTTAAATGATGAAGAAAATCCAACTTTCTTGTTAGCTGTACGGTATGCTGACCAAAAGGTAATAGATTATGTTGTGGCTCATGGTGCTAACATTCATGCTTTGAACTCTGTGAACGTAGATGCCTTTCAAGCTGCCTTATATGGCAAGAAATATGAGAACTTACAACTGATTCATGACTTAGGCCATACAGTACAAAAATATGGCGGACGAGCTTTCAGAAATGGCATTACAGATGAAAATTATGAGGTCCTAGATTTCTTTATTAATAATGGTGTGGATATTAATTACAACAAGCCTGATTCTGTGTATCCATTTAAGCCAACCCCACTCTGTGTAGCAGCTCGGTATGTGGATTTACTGATGTGTAAATATTTGGTAGAACATGGTGCTGATGTAACCATCACAGAAAAGGATGGTATGCGTCCCTATAGTATTGCTATTGAAAAAGGTGATATGGAAATGGCTGAGTATTTTAAAAATTTAGAGCCTGCTGAGTACCATGATAAACAGAATAAAATGGATCAATTAAAACCGTTTAAACTACCAAAGGGACTAGTATCATTTTTAGAGGGAGATAATCTTTGCTTTGAATTGCCAGACTCAGATTTTATTTCTATAGAGTTCTTACCTTTACTTGATACAGTTCCATTTAAATGGGGTCGTCGTAAACTATTACGTTTATCTAAAGAGCTAGGTGAGTACAACGATTATCAAATTGTATGGGACCCTAAATCTAAAAAGATTTCCTGTTATGATATGGAACATCAAGAACTACGAGAGCTCTGTAAATTTGATGAGTTTATAGAGGATATGGCAGGGCAATTAGAAACTTTGTTTTAATGGATATCGTAAAGGAGAGGCGATACATATGATAGATACATTTGAGAAAACATATACGGATTGGTCCATTGATGTAGGTGAGTACAAATATGAAGGTATTACACTGAATGAAGTTGAACAAAATTTGTATGCTATTGAGGACCAAGAGCAAGACTTTGTAGTTATTTCTCCATCAAAGGCAATCTCCATAGATAATAAATTATATAACTTTGTACAGGTTTGTAGTGATCAAGATACCGATTTATTACATATAGAAATTAGTGTTACTGCTATAGACGAAGAAGGTGCCATCATATATGGTAAGAATGAACTAGGCCACCAAGAGGTGTTACAGATCATAGAAGATTTTATTGCACATCATAAGGTTCCAACATTAGATGATTGGGAAATCGTGCTAGATTTAAGACCTAAGATGGAAAGCTATGTAAAGGATAGTGAAAATGATTAATGAGATAATATATGATGAACGGTTAAGGCAATATACATTTACCTATGAAGGCATGCAATTTTGTTGGGATGAGAAGCCAACAGATGCTAATGTAGATACTGCTAAATTATTAGCTACTAATTATCATAAGAATATAGATTCCATTGTTACTTTCATTCATAACGAAATCCAGGATTGGTATGGCGATGTCACTATTGATGAAGTGAAAATACGGATAGGTATGCCTATTATTGAGCCAGAGCGAGATGCTGTGACCTATTGTGAGCAAACATTTGATGATACGCACATCTTTTCCTTTACGTTTTGGGATGATGAATTCAAAGATTTACATTACTTTGCCATAGATGGATAATATATTCTCTAATGATTTAGTTACTACCAATAGCATGCGGAGTCTATTATGTTATATACACCGAATAACCTTTTGTATAAGTATATTCGCTATCGATTTAGACGGATTCAGATTCAATGTAATATGGTATACAATGTAACACCAGAGGAAGAAGATGAGATTTGCCGTAATTTATTAAAAAAGAGAGCGAAGGTATTAATTCCTGTTGGCATAGTATATGGTTTGATATTTGCCCTTACTTTCACTTGGCTATTAGGCACAAGTGAGGAATTGAACCCATTAATGCAATGGGAAGTAAGAGTTATTGACTATGTTATACCATTTTTAAATACTATTGATTTTAAGTGGTATGCGTATTCACTGAATTTATTGTGGGCAGCCCTTATATTGGCCCCTGTCGGGATTATTAACGTATCTCCTTATATCATTTTTTCCTATATTATAGATACCATTTTGATACGACGCGAGGTGAAAGCTTTAATAAAAAAATATTCCATTGATCAAATAAAATGTGGTTAGATTATATCTATTTGTTTAGGAGAGAGTATTATGAGTCATCTAAAAGATTTCAATTGGACTGGATTTTGGAAAGACACCGATTATGCATTTGAGTCCTATATAGGTAGAGAGGTTACCGATGAGGATATTAAGAATGCTGAAGCTGAGCTAGGCTATACATTGCCTACAGCATATATTGAACTACTTAAAAACCATAATGGTGGTGTAGTAAAGAAAAATTGTTTTATTAACGATGATGACGATTGTGTATATATAACAGGAATATATGGCATCGATAGAGATAAAAAATACTCTCTTTTAGGTGAGATGGGTAATGAGTTTTGGATTTCAAAAGTAAAATATCCTCCTATCGGTGTCATTGTAGCCGATACAATTTCCGGCGGTCACGACATGATTTTCCTTGATTATCGTGAGTGTGGTCCTACCGGTGAGCCTAAGGTTGTACGTGTAGATCAAGAATGTGATTATTCAATTACTCTGTTAGCAGATAACTTTGGTGACTTTATTAAGAACTTATATTTCAGTATAGAAGACATTACGGATGAAGAGTTTCAAGAATTAAGTGATGTGGAAAAGGTTAAGCTCCTTAATGAACAAGAGGGCATCGATTTCAAGCGTGCGATGGAGTTATTAACTAACATAGGCATTGATAATTTGTCTCCTATACTATTAAGTGCCTTAGGACGTATGTATAACAATAATGGCCGCGCAGCAGAGGCTATCGAGTTATTTGAACGTATCGATGAGGCACATCGCGATTGGTCTTGGTATTATCGTTGTGGCTATGCTCATGGGATGCTAGGGTATGGTAAAAGCTATGAATCTGAACATGTACAGAAGGCATTACAATTAATAGAAACAGGCATAAAAATGACGAAAGAAGCCCATTTAGATAAACAACTTGGTTGGTGCTGTGAAGTAGTAAAATATCACCTATTTAAAATCAAGCCGAAACAGTACAAGGAGGATTATCCTGTGATATTTGAAACCATTAAGAATGTATTTGATAAGAAAAACAGTCAAGATGCTACAGAAGGTAAAGATGTCGAAGACGTTAATGAATGCGATGAAGATAACTATCCTACATATGATATAGTGCATTGGATATTTAACAAACATACGTATAGTAGAGATGAGTTTTCAAAAGAATATAATAAAATTGTAGAAAAATATGTAGATGATGATCAAACAGATGACGATGATAGATTAGAAGAACCTGAAATTCTAGTAACCTATGAAGCTTGGATTGAAAGTGAAGCCCAACTTTTTGATAATGAACGTGTTACCGATGAAGAATTGCTGGAAGAAGATAAAGAAGATGGCATGTGGCAGGTAGAAATTATGGCTCATCTTGTGGCGGATAATGGTACATATTTTACTAGAGAAGAATTACTCTTTAAATTGCATAATTTAATGGCTAATAAAGAACTTGGTGATCACGTATTCTTTGAAGGCATCGAATACGAAGGACATGAATGTGAAGGGTATGGTCTCATAGATAACGAAGACGGTATACCTGTATTCTATATTGTTTGTGGTAGCTAGCTTCTAGATAATGTTTATTTTAAGACTATATATGAAATATGACAGGATGTGACATAATGGGATTAACGGTTGAACAATTTAAAGCATTTTCTGATGCGGAGCAATTACAAACTATTAAAGAGCTTAATAATTCTGGGAATGTAGAAACTATTATTAATATATTAACTGATATGGGCATGGAAAATTTATCCGTACCTCTATTAGGTGAGCTTGGTCGAGCTTATAACAATAATAGCAATGAAAAAGAGGCTATTAAGGTATTAGAATCTATTGATGAAGAGTATCGTGATGCGGTGTGGTATTATCGCTGTGCCTATGCGTATGGAGCCCTTGTCTTGGATAATAGTGACGGGTACACATCGAATACTATGCAACAGATGCTAAGATTAGTAGATAAAGGTGTACGTTTAGCTACGGAAGCGAAACTAGATGATATAAAATTGTACTGTTTTGAAGTCATTGATATGTGCTATTTGCAAATGGATTTTGAAACATGTGAATCTGATTATCCTGACTTGTGTTCTGCTTATAATGAATACGTAGCAGAGAAAAAGAAGAAACGTAAAGGTGTACCTCGTCATCGCACTATCACGGTTCAAGAAATCATGGCTACAGACGATGTATGGACCATTAATGAACCCATGTATTGGACCATCAATATATATGGATCTTATGATGATTATATAGAATCCGCAAAACCTTTTACCTTAGAACAACGCTATCTTAATGCTATATCTTGGTACTTCGCAGAGGTTAATAATGGTGGTCATCATCAATTCTTCTATAACTCTACCGGTATTGTATGGGAAGATGCTCTAGCCGGTTTACGTCTCTTTAAGATGGATGAACTAGCAGATAACTTACAATCCGTAATCGAGTACTTTGGTGGTTCCGTACCATTTGATAGAGAAGAACGATGGAACATTCTAAAAAATTGGGAAAATGAGGATGAACTGTTCGATTTCCTTGATAAAAAAGATGATGTGGTGTATGAATATGATGGAATCTATGAAGATACATTCGTACATGAACATCCTGAATTGTTTGTATTTGATGGGACCTATAAGGTTCCAGAATAAATGTAGTGATATAGCATATAAGTGCTACTTTCACTAACAATATATGTATTAGAGGTATTACATGTTAGATAAACAAGGCGTATATGATTGTTTGCATGACCATCATATCGATTTTGAAGTTACGGATCACGCACCGCTATTTAGTATGGACGATAAACCAGATGTAGAGCCGCCATATCCAGAATGGGATGCGAAGAATTTATTTATCCGAGACCATAAGCGAGAGCATTACTATTTAATTACCGTTCGTGGTTCAAAGCGTGTAGATTTAAAACAATTCCGTAAGGACCACAATCTTAAAAAGATTTCCTTTGGTTCTGAAGAAGAGTTATGGGAGATTTTGAAGATTAAACCAGGTCATGTATCACCATTCTGCTTACTCCACGATGAGGAGCGTAAGGTGCATTATTACATTGATGCGGATTATAAGGATAATCTCATTGGTATCCATCCAAATCAAAATGATGCGACCGTGTGGTTACAAGGAAAAGACCTTGTTAAGCTTATAGAGGAGCATGGTACAATAATTGAATATATAACAATATAGATGTAACATAAGAGGTTTTACATGAAAGTTAAATTGATTCAACCGCGTATGTTAAAACGTCCTATGGATACAGATTTAAAAATACGCATGTCCCCTCATTTAGGTTTGCTGACGGTGGCTAACATTATTCGACATGATTGTGAAGTTACAATTGAAAATGAAAATATTAGACCCATTGATTTTGATGATGTGCCTGACTTAGTAGGCATAGCAGTTACTGTAGATGTTTTACCTAGAGCCATTGAAATTGCATCTATATATAGACAAAAAGGTGTTAAGGTTATTGCTGGTGGTATACATATTACAACTGCATCTAGTTCTGTGCCAAAGGATGCATTTGATAGCTTATGTATTGGTTTTGCAGAAAATACATGGCCTCAAATTATAGAGGACATGAAACATAGTAGACTACAATCTGAATATGTATCTGCGCCTTTAACTTCTGGGAATGATATTGTAGCGCCTGCATATGACATGATAGATAAGACTGATTATTTATGGTATAACGTTGTTTCTACAAGTCGCAGTTGCCCTCATACATGCGATTTTTGCTATAATAGTTCTGGAACTCATCAATATATAAATCGTAATATAGATGATGTATTAGCAGATATTAAAAGTTTAGGCACAAAGCATATTATGTTTATTGATGATAATTTTATTGGTAATATTTCTTGGACTAAACAGTTTTTAGAGCGTATTAAACCTTTAAAATTAAACTGGAATGCAGCGGTTACTATGAAAATAGGACAATACCCTGAATTAATGGATTTGATGAAAGAAACTGGTTGTCAGAGTTTATTTATTGGTTTTGAAAGTATCAGTCCTCAGTCTTTATCTAGTGTTCATAAAATGCAAAACAATCGTGAAGAGTTTGAAAGACTTATTAGTGAATTACATAAGCGTGGCATTATGGTCAATGCTAGCTTTGTATTTGGTCTAGATGGAGACACGCCAGAGACATTTAAAAATACATTAGATTGGATTATTAGCCAGAAAATTGATACGATTACATCACATATTGTTACACCGTATCCTGGGACTGAATTCTACAAGAGAATGGAAGAACAAAATAGAATTTTTGATCATGACTTATCTAGATATAATACGTCTCATGTGGTTGTGACACCGCTTGGTATGTCTAAAGAGGAATTAGAAGAAGGATATCTTTGGATATATCAAGAGTTATATTCCATAAGAAATATATTCCGCCGTATGCCTAAGACTATCGGAACGATACCAGCCTATTTAACCTTTAATTTCTTTTATCGTAGATTTGGTCATTTTACATCAAAAGTATGTGAACTTTTAACTTATAAACGTATTGGATTATGGGCTGAAAAATTATCAAGATATATGTAAAGGAGTCACTAATGAATAAGAGAATGATAAAACGAATTTTGCTAACTTCTGCTATTGCCATATTAGGCGTTAGCACATCGTTTGCAGCATTCACATTTGATAAACAAGAACAAGTAGATACAGCCCCTATTGTAGGTTTGTATCGTTTCCAAGTACCTGCTGAATTACAAGGTGCGTATAATACTGCAGGTGTTCAGAATTTAACAGCCTCTATGGCCAAGGAGCCTAATACACTATCTATGAATGTGGCTCATGTAAAAGGTAATCCATCTGAATCATACGTAGTGGAGGTATATAAAGATACGGCTGCCTTAGAAACACACCGCAAATCCGAGCATTTCCAAAACTATATTAATGAAGTAGGATCTAAATTGACGAACCGCAAGTTGTATGATGTACAGCCTTTGCTATTGATTGAAAAACCAAATGCTCTATCTATCATTAATGACGGTCAATCTGTTGTGACCTTAACGGAATTCACTGTTGATGGCAATGAAGTAGATACAGTGCAAAAACAATATCAACTAGACATTGAACGTGCCGTTCGTGATGAGGCGGGTTATAAGGCAGGTTATGTATTACGTGAAAGAAATAATAAAACTCACTGGTATGTTATTCAAATCTATAGCGATGAATCAGCTTTCAATAAACATGTAAATAGCCCAGGATATCGTTTTATGATGAGCCAAATTCAAGGTAGTCTACAAAACGTTACCACAAAAGTATTAGATGGGGATATCTTGGTCAATCATGGTGGTCAAGATTTTGTAAGACCATAACTTTTGATATATTATAAACAGTAAAGTTACTGCTAGCATATGCATATGTATGTGCTAGCAGTTTTTTGTTATATAATAGGTGAACGTATAGTCTATACTAAAAGGAGTTACATATGACACAGCAAGAACGGTTACGCTATTTGGTGGAAGGCTTAGTAGCAGAATACAAAGAGAAGCATAACGAACATATAGATATCCCTATGAATGAAGAAGAGCAATTTACTCTCTTTAGATCTTTATGTAATATTCGCCCTGCTGGTGGAATGCCTCTTGAATGGATGAAGATAGAGGCTGAATATTTAAATATATTGGCCCATGAAAAGGGCATTGTAACCATTAATGATATGGAAGAGCGAGAGACTCAGATTTATCTATGGCAAGGAGACATTACTCGATTATCTGTAGACGCTATTGTAAATGCAGCCAATAATCAATTATTAGGATGTTTTGCTCCAAATCATAAGTGTATCGATAATGAAATTCATACCTTTGCAGGTATTGAACTTCGTATGGAATGTGCTAGAATGACTGAGTATATGGAAATGCCAGAGAAAACAGGTGTAGCTCGTATGACCTATGGGTATAATTTACCAGCAAAACATATACTTCACACGGTTGGACCTATTATTTATGAGAAGGTAACAGCTAAGGAGAGAAATGAACTGGTATCATGTTATCGGTCCTGTTTGCAACTAGCTAATGCTTATAACTTACACTCCATTGTATTCTGTTGTATTTCTACTGGTGAGTTTAGATTCCCTAATGAAGAAGCAGCACAGATTGCCATAGATACGGTACGAACATATTTAAAAGAAACAAATAGTAAAATACAAGTGGTATTTAATGTATTTAAGGATATAGATTATGACATCTACAACAAATTATTGGGATAAATAATATACTACTTTTGAAATTCATGAAAATACTGTATCATTTAATAATGATATACAAAAGGTTATGAATGATTTGTTAGTTTAATAAGGAGTTAATGTACTATGAATTATAAATACACCTATGAAAGTCCGTTAGGAACGATGATAATGCTTGGTACATTAACGTATTTAACAGATTTATTTTTTGTAGATGAAAGCCATGCTCCTACTTATGATGATGCGGAATATATTGAACAACTAACAGGCCCCTTTGAAGTAACCATTATGTGGCTAGACCAATATTTTAACGGTCAAAAACCATTTATTACTCCACCAATACAATTAGAAGGAACAGAGTTCCGTAAGTCTGTATGGTCTGTATTACAAACTATCTCTTATGGTGAAACGACAACTTATGGTGAAATAGGTAAGAAGATTGCTGAAAAACAAGGAAAAGATAAAATGTCTGCTCAAGCTGTAGGAGGTGCTGTAGGACATAATCCTATATCTATTATCATTCCATGTCATCGCGTTATCGGCAGTAATGGTAAATTGACCGGATATGCAGGTGGTATTGAACGTAAGAAATACATGCTTGATCTTGAAGCGAAACATAAATAGTACATATTAGATTGTAAAATCATATTTAAATAGACTTATAGAAAAAGAAGAAAGAGATTACTCATGATGGATAGACACATCATAGGTAATCTCTTTTGGTATATATAGGGGGGGCTATTTAAATTGATTTACTAAGGTACCAATGCCACTAATCGATATAGATACGGTATCTCCTGATTGTAACCAACCATATCGTTTTTCATTTTTACCAAGTACAACACCACTAGGTGTACCGGTAAAGATAATGTCACACTCTTGTAGTGTAATATACTGAGATACAAACTCTATGATTGCATCTGGTTTAAACATCATTTGTTGTAATTTGGCTTGTTGACGTACTTCACCATTGACTGTTGTAGTAATAGTGGCATTGTCAAAATCAAAATCATCTGGAGAGACAATAGTAGGACCGATAGGGGCAAAGTTATCTAGTGATTTGCCGAGAATCCATTGAGAGCCTCTAAATTGTAAGGTTCGAGCTGAAACATCATTTCCAATGGTATAGCCTAATATATGGTCTCTGGCCTGTTCACGAGATATATTTTTACCAGCCTTACCAATGACGATAACCAGTTCTCCTTCGTAATCATAATGAAGGTTTTCATCTTGAATGGGAACTATATCTTGATGTGACGCCAATGCATTAGATGTTTTCATAAAGATTTCTGGAAAATCATGTGTAGCAAGACTTGTTTCCTCTATATGGTCTGCATAGTTTAAACCGATACAGATAATGTTTTTGGGCTTAGTAATTAGGGTACGGTTAGTAGATTCTTTCATGAGAAATACCTCCTTACGAGATGAGATACATATATTGTAAGTTAATTATAATATAAATCTCCTTAATAGGCTCTATAGAATATGTTGAAATAACTTGCTCATAGTGTTAAGATTATAAGTATATTAATAAGCATGGAGGTTATTGTTATGAGCAAGAATATCGATTGGGATAATCTCGGTTTTGGTTATGTAGAAACCGACTACCGTTATTTGACTACATATAAAGATGGTAAATGGGACGAAGGCGGATTAATTACTGATGCTAACGTTGTTCTTAATGAATGTGCAGGTGTATTCCAATATGCACAAACTGTATTCGAAGGTTTAAAAGCATACTATACTAAAGATGGTCACATTGTATGTTTCCGTCCAGATCTTAATGCAGAGCGTTTAAATCAATCTGCGGAACGTCTTGTAATGCCTACATTACCTGAAGGACGCTTCCTTGAAGCTGTAAAAGAAGTCGTAAAAGCAAACAAAGACTTTGTTCCTCCTTATGGTCATGGTGCAAGTCTTTATATTCGTCCATACATGATGGGTACAAACTCCGTTATCGGTGTAAAACCTGCAGATGAATATCAATTCCGCGTATTTACTACACCAGTAGGACCTTACTTCAAAGGTGGCGCTAAACCAATCAAAATTCGTATCACTGATTTTGATCGTGCAGCTCCTCATGGTACTGGCCATATTAAAGCTGGTTTAAACTATGCGATGAGTTTATATGCTATCACTGATGCTCATAACAAAGGTTATGCAGAAAACATGTACCTTGATGCGGCTACTCGTACACATGTAGAAGAAACTGGTGGTGCAAACTTTATCTTCATCACTAAAGATGGCAAATTAGTAACACCTAAATCTGATAGTATCTTGCCATCCATTACACGTCGTTCCTTGATGTATGTAGCAGAACATTATCTTGGTATGAAAGTAGAACATCGCACTGTTTATAAAGATGAATTAAAAGACTTTGCTGAAATGGGTCTATGCGGTACAGCAGCGGTTATTTCTCCAGTAGGTCAAATCGATACTCCAGAAGGCACTATCAATGTACCAGCTGGCATGGATGATATGGGCCCTGTAACTAAAAAATTATATGATACATTACTTGGTATCCAACATGGTGAAATCGAAGCTCCAGAAGGTTGGGTAGTTAAGATTTGCTAATCTTTAAGTAATATAAAATAATATAATATTAAAACATCCTCCATAATCAGAAGATTGTGGAGGATGTTTGCGCTTATAGAATATATTTGATTGGATCTATCGATTTAGTTTGATGCTTTTCGTGCACCGACCTTAGTCATAAATTTCTCATTGTTAATGACAAATCGTTCATGTGTGCCTTTACCAATAATTCCAACACCATCGGATGCTTCGATGGCAAAGGAGATTTTTCGCCCTTCCACAGCTGTTACTGTAGCAGTGGCTGTAATTGTAGCACCCATAGGGGAGGGAGCATCATGGCTAATGGATAGGGAGATGCCTACCGTGCCTTCACCATCATTTAATTCTGGTTGTACCGCTGCTTGTGCCGCTTCTTCCATAAGTGCACACATAGCAGGAGTAGCGAATACCTCAAGAGAACCAGACTTCATTGTTTTTGCAATATTAGATTCTGTAACTGTAACCGTTGCTGTCGCAGATTGACCAACTTGTATCATAGTAAACCTTCTTTCGTAATGAACTAGAATATATTTGTATTATACAACTCTTATGAGTATATATGCTAATTTTGTAATGATAAAATTTATTATTTCCTAAAATAGACTTAATTATACAGACTCTATAGAATCCGTGCTATAATAGTACTAGTTTTATTAAACGAGGTAACTATGAAAGAACGAAAATTTTCGCCTTCTGGTGAAGGCTTGGTGCAGGTAATAGCAGGCGTATTATTTGTCGTACTACTAATCATCATTAATATTGTAGATCCTACATTTTACCCAACTATGTGGCATCTAGCAACGAGTGGTTCTATGGAGGAAATTGCCGAGTATATTCAAGGCTATGGTCCTATGGCCATGGTGGTGAGCATGCTCCTTGATATTTTTGTCAATGCTGTAGGGTTTTTGCCATCCATCTTTATTTCCACAGCGAATGGTCTCGTGTTTGGCATGTGGCCTGGCATTATTATTTCATGGCTCGCTGAAACCATTGGGGTAGTCATCAGCTTTTACATTATGCGTTATTTCTTACGAGATGCGGCGGATAAGCTAATTTCTAAGAGTACCACATTGATGAAGGTTGACGATTTTTCCGGTAATAATGGTTTTGTGGTCATGTTATTTGCTAGATCATTACCTTATTTTCCATCTGGTGTCATCACTGCATTAGGGGCTATCAGTAAGATTAAACCGCGTGACTATATTTTAGCAAATTTAATTGGTAAATTTCCGTCTACAGCCCTTGAAGTTGCTATTGGCACAGATATTGTCAACTTTCAAGAGAATATGGGGCGTCTAGGTATTATTGTCGTCGTAGCAGCCATTGTATATTTTATTCTATGGAAGGTATATAAACGATATATTAATAAACGTAATGCAGAACGAGAACATGATCCTAATGCTTAATAAACATGTATTTCTATGTAATTAAAATAAAAGAGGCGATACTATGAGTTTTTCACTTCCTGAACGCGTAATATTAAAAGGGCCTAATTTCATCCGTGAAGTATTTGAACGTGGTGTAGGTGTACCTGGATTTATCAGTTTTGGTATTGGTAATCCAGCACCAGAGGCAATTCCTGTGAAAGTTATCGAAGATGCCTTTGATTTCATCGTTCATGATAATCCTATGAGTTTATTACAATATGGTCCGATGCAAGGGGATGCGCGATTAGCAGAATTGACCTTACAGCGTTTATCTGAAGTTCATCATATGAATTTAGATGGCCAATGTTTAATCATTTCTAATGGGGCTGGTCAACTATTGGGCTTAGTACCAATTACCGTGTGTGAACCAGGCGACGAAGTATATATGGATGATTATACTTTCACTAGTGCTATCAATTCTGTACGCAATATGGGGGCTAAGGCAGTCGGTATCAAAACTGATGAGTTCGGTATGATTCCAAGTGAATTGGAAAAAGCAGCTCAATCTGGTAAGGGGAAATATATCTATTTAATTCCAAATTTCCAAAATCCAACAGGTATTACCATGCCTTTAGAGCGTCGTAAAGAAATTTACGCTATTGCATCTAAATATGATTTATTTATTTATGAAGATGATCCATATGGTGAAATCCGTTTTGCTGGTGAGCATGTACCGACCTT
This sequence comes from Veillonella sp. ICM51a, assembly GCF_000524355.1. Classification (NCBI taxonomy): domain Bacteria; kingdom Bacillati; phylum Bacillota; class Negativicutes; order Veillonellales; family Veillonellaceae; genus Veillonella; species Veillonella sp. ICM51a. The sequence goes on along the minus strand of NZ_JAPX01000019.1, from coordinate 25,505 downwards.
TAAATCCTTTGATACGGAAAACCGTGTTCTCTACGCCGGATCCTATTCTAAAACATTATCGGCAGGTTTGCGCGTTGGTTTCTTGTTGGGCCCAGAAGATGTTATCGGCACTATCCAAGCATTAAAAAATAATACGGCTGGACAAATGCCGCTAGTTACACAAAAGGTGGTAGCACACGTACTAGACCACATCGATTATGATGCACATTTAGAAAATGTACGGAAAGTATATAAATCTAAATGTGATGCCATGATGCGTGTATTCAAAGAAAAGGGAAGTTCCAAGGTTCATTTGACACAACCTACAGGCGGTATGTTTGCATGGATGACAATGCCTGACACTGTTGATTGTGATGAATTCTTTGAAGCGTGCATGGATAAAAATGTAGGCATAATTAAATGTGGTGCCTTTGCAGCTGATGGCGTAAAAAATGGTCACGCATTCCGCTTGAGCTATACGGTGCCAACAATTCCAGAAATTGAGAAGGGGATGGAAATCCTCTGTGCTCTTACAAAGGACTATTGTGGTGAATAATTTAGTCGTTTAAAGCGTATAGGTATATTGAAAATTATTAAACTACCATGATACAATAACACTGTAAATATATGATGTGTTAGTTGTAGAAAGAGCTTTCACAATGAACGATATTTACAATGAGATAATAATTTTCTAACTATATATTGTTGAGGAAAGTCCTCGAAGAAAGTAGGTGTTTACTATGGGTTGCGGTAGCAGCAGTAGTGATTGCAACAGTTGTCCATCCAAATCCGCAGGTTGCGGTGGTGCACAACAGCCTCAAGATATGACGGCTCCATTGCATGAATTGAGTTCAGTTAAACATGTTATCGGTGTTGTATCCGGTAAGGGTGGGGTAGGTAAATCCTCCGTTACAAGCTTGATGGCCTTAACGATGGCTCGTAAAGGTTATAAAGTAGGTATTCTTGATGCTGATATAACTGGTCCATCTATTCCTAAGATGTTTGGTATCAAAGAAAAGGCTTACGCTGACGAAGTTGGTATGTATCCTGTTAAAACTAAGCAATATGGCATTGATGTAATGTCTGTTAATTTATTGCTTGAAAATGATACAGATCCTGTATTGTGGCGTGGTCCTATTCTAGGCAATGTTGTAAAACAATTCTACAGTGATGTTATTTGGAAAGACATCGATTATTTATTCGTTGATATGCCGCCAGGAACAGGTGACGTAGCAATTACTGTATATCAATCCTTGAAATTGGATGGTATTATCATTGTTACATCTCCTCAAGATTTGGTATCTATGATTGTTGAAAAAGCAGTTAAAATGGCTGATTTAATGCAAGTGCCTATCATCGGTGTAGTAGAAAACTATTCGTACTTCCATTGTCCAGATAATGGTAAGGATTACCAAATCTTTGGTGAAAGCCATATTGAAGAAATTCTTCAAAAATATGGTCTATTATTGTTGAGCCGTTTACCAATCGATCCAAATATTGCAAATTTATGTGATAAAGGTGATATTGAGTCTATCGACAAAACAAATTTAGAGGATGTATCTTTGCCTGAGTAGGATGTATATGACGATGAAAGCTGTGCATACCCAGTGTTGCACAGCTTTTTTCATACAAAGTTTAATTTTTTTCCTATGTAGGAGGTATGTGTATGTCTTTGACTCACTATGCAGCAGGTCCTTCTCCAGTAATCTTCAACACTGGATATGTTCCTCAAAACACATGGTGGAAACTCGGTTTCTTCTCATCTGTTATCAACTTAATCATCTTTGTAGGATTAGGTTCTATCTGGATGAAAGTAATTGGTATGTGGTAAAATACAATTACATAAACGTATACGATTATGTATACATGACGCCGTCCCTTGTGGGACGGCGTTTTTGTGTTACAATGACAATAGATTATGTATATTACATAATAATTTGCATGTAATAATTAAGTAGGAGGTCATATGAAATTTGATAATCCTCAATTAATAAAATATATCAAAGGATGTACATCTCCGTATCATACGGTAGATACTAGTTTGCAACTATTATTAGATGCAGGATTTACAGAGTTATCCTTGGAAGAACCTTGGAATTTAACATCTGGTGATTATGTAGTTAATGTATATGGTACGACATTATTTGCCTTTCACATAGGCGAGGACTATCGTCATTCCTTACGCATTGCATCGGCTCACACAGATTTTCCTGCTATACGGGTCAAGCCAAATCCTATTACTGATGTGAAAGGATACACAAAGCTCAATGTTGAGATGTATGGTGGGTTAATTCAAAATACTTGGTTAGATCGACCTTTAGGGGCCGCTGGAACAGTTGTCTTAAAGGGTGAAAATCCATATGATGTTGATTCTGTTCTATTTGATACGAAGCGGCCAATCGCCATTATCCCTAATTTAGCGATTCATATGAACCGTAATGTGAATGATGGGGTAGCCTTAAATCGCCAAAAAGAAATGTTACCTATCATCATGATGAAACCAGATGGAGATACGACAAAATCTGAGGAAGAAGTATGGAATCAATTTTTAGCAGACGAGATTAATTGTGATTCATCTGAAATTCTATCCTATGAAATTACACTCTATCCTGTAACAGAAGGTGCATTAGTTGGTACAGATTTCGATTTCATTAGTTCTCCAAGACTTGATAATTTAACGTCTTGCTTCGGTGTTCTCGCGGGTATTGTAGAGGCAAAGAAAAATAAAGTTGACGGTATTCGCTGTGCAATCCTATTCGACAATGAAGAGGTAGGTAGCCGTACTAAACAAGGCGGAGCAGGAATGTTATTGCCAAACTTATTAGAACGTGTGTATCGCAGTTTAGGATTAAACCGTGATGATATGGATCTAGATGTGGCTCGTGGCTTCATGATTTCATCTGATGTAGCCCATGGATTGCATCCAAATTATCCAGAGAAAAATGATATTACCAATTTTCCGGTACTCAATGGAGGCGTTACATTAAAACAGGCCTGTAGCCAATCTTATGCAGGCGATGCAAAGGCTATTGCCATTGTGAAAGGCCTTTGTGAGGAAGCTAATGTAGCCTACCAGATTTATGTTAATCGTTCTGATATTCCAGGCGGCTCAACTGTAGGTTCTATTTCATCAGCTATGTTACCAATGCGGACGATGGACATTGGCTTACCATTATTGGCTATGCATTCCGCTGTTGAAACGATGGGGGCTCGTGACCAAGAACAATTGAATCATTTAATGCAACATTTCTTGGGTGATGAATAAATTACATAAATATAATCTTATTCCACATTCGGTGTATGTAAAAATACATATGAAAAATTAATGAATAGAATAATTTCTATATTAGGTTAAATAATTTATAAATATAACCATATTGATGATTAATGCTTTTAATATCTGAAAATTATTGTATAATATAAGTATATTTGATTCATAATCGGATATCAAAAAAAGTGATAAATGTTTAAGTAAAACATGTATTTCGATATGCATATATACAATGTATATCAATGCACACGAACCTATCATTCGATAGGACTCGGTAGGAGGCAATTATGAAGAAAATTAAATCCGTTTTGGTAGCCAATCGTGGCGAAATCGCAATCCGCGTATTTCGTGCATGTAACGAAATGGGTATTAAAACAGTAGCTATCTATTCTAAAGAAGACACATTGTCCTTGCACCGTAACCAAGCTGATGAAGCATATTTGGTTGGGGAAGGTAAAAAACCAGTTGATGCCTATTTGGATATTGAAGATATCATCCGCATTGCTAAAGAGCATGACATTGATGCTATCCATCCTGGCTATGGTTTCTTATCCGAAAACGAAGAGTTCGCGCGTCGTTGCGGTGAAGAAGGCATCATTTTCATTGGTCCTCACGTAGAACATTTGAATATGTTCGGCGACAAGGTTAATGCTCGCACGCAAGCTAAATTGGCAGACATTCCAATGATTCCAGGTTCTGATGGGGCATTGCGTGATTTTGCACAATTAGAAGAATTTGCTGAAACTCACGGCTATCCATTGATGATTAAAGCCGTAAACGGTGGTGGCGGTCGTGGTATGCGCGAAGTTCACCGCAAAGAAGATTTACGCGATGCTTATGACCGCGCTAAATCCGAAGCTAAAGCAGCATTTGGCGATGATGATGTATATGTAGAAAAACTTATTGTTGAACCTAAACATATTGAAGTACAAATCTTAGGTGATGAACATGGTAATGTAGTTCATTTACATGAACGTGATTGCTCTGTACAACGTCGTCACCAAAAGGTTGTTGAAATGGCACCAGCTTTTGCATTGCCATTAGAAACTCGTAAAGCCGTATGTGATGCAGCCGTAAAAATCATGAAAAATGTTGGCTACGTTAATGCTGGTACTGTTGAATTCTTGGTAACTTCTGATGGTTCCTTCTATTTCATCGAAGTTAACCCTCGTATCCAAGTAGAACATACCGTAACAGAAATGATTACGGACATCGATATTGTTCATTCTCAAATTCGTATCGCTGAAGGCTATGATTTGCACAGCCCAGAAATAGGCATTCCTGAACAAGATGAAATTCCTTGTAAAGGTACTGCAATTCAATGTCGTATCACTACAGAAGATCCTAAGAACAACTTTATGCCAGATACTGGTAAAATCTTAGCATATCGTAGTTCCGGCGGCTTTGGTATTCGCCTTGACTCTGGTAATGCTTTCACAGGCGCTGTAGTAACACCTTATTATGATTCCTTGCTTGTAAAAGCAACTGCATTTGGTCCTAACAACGAAGAAACTATTCGTAAAATGCTTCGTTGCTTGAAAGAATTCCGTATTCGTGGAGTTAAAACAAACATTCATTTCTTGATTAACGTTCTTGAAAATCCTGAATTCCAAAGCGGTAACTACACAGTTAACTTCATTGAAGACCATCCTGAATTATTCGAATTAAAACCAGATCGCGACCGTGGTACTAAATTGCTTCGCTACATTGCGGATACTACAATCAATGGTTACTCCGGTGCAGGCCCTCAAGAAGTGCCTGATTTTGAACCAATGCAATTGCCATCTAAATTAGATGTATCTCCTGCACCTGGTACAAAACAAAAATTCGACGAATTAGGTCCAGAAGGCTTCAGTAAATGGTTGGCTGACCAAAAACAAGTATTCTTTACAGATACAACATGGCGTGATGCTCACCAATCCTTATTTGCTACACGTTTGCGTACCATCGATATGGCACGCGTAGCTGGCGATGCCGCTAAAGGTGTACCAAATCTATTCTCTTTAGAATGTTGGGGCGGTGCAACATTTGACGTATCCTATCGCTTCTTGCACGAAGATCCATGGGAACGTTTGCGCATGTTCCGTAAAGAAGTGCCTAATACATTGCTTCAAATGTTGATTCGCGGTGCTAATGCCGTTGGTTATACATCCTATCCTGATAATGTAGTTCGTAATTTCATTCAATTGTCCGCTAAAAATGGTATCGACGTATTCCGCGTATTTGATAGCTTGAATAGCCTTGACAATATGAAGGTTGCTATTGATGAAGTTCGCAATCAAAATAAGATTGCTGAAGTTGCATTGTGCTACACAGGCGATATCCTCGACAGCAATCGTCCTAAATACAATCTTGATTACTATGTAAAAATGGCAAAAGAATTGCAAAATGCGGGTGCTAATATTATCGCTATTAAAGATATGGCTGGTTTGTTGAAACCTCAAGCTGCATACAACTTAGTATCCGCTTTGAAAGATGCTGTAACAGTACCAATTCATTTGCATTCTCATGAAGGTTCTGGCAATACGATTTACTCCTATGGCCGCGCTGTAGATGCTGGTGTAGACGTAATCGACTTAGCTTACTCTGCATTTGCAAATGGTACAAGCCAACCTAGTATGAACTCCATGTACTATGCATTGGCAGGTACAGAACGTCAACCACAAATGAATATTGACTATATGGAAGAAATGTCTCATTACTTTGGTAGTATTCGTCCTTACTACAGAGGCGTTGATAAAGCTGAAAAATATCCAAATACAGAAGTATACCAACATGAAATGCCAGGCGGTCAATATTCCAACTTGCAACAACAAGCTAAAATGGTTGGACTTGGTGATCGTTGGACAGACATTAAAAAAGTATATCACCAAGTTAATATGATGTTTGGTGATATCATCAAGGTAACACCTTCTTCTAAAGTCGTTGGTGATATGACATTGTACATGGTACAAAATAATTTGACTGAAAAAGATATCTATGAAAAAGGTGATACTCTTGATTTCCCTCAATCAGTAGTAGAATTCTTCGAAGGTCGTCTAGGTACACCATATCAAGGGTTCCCTGAAGAACTTCAAAAAATCATCTTGAAAGGTGCTCGCCCTATTACTGTTCGTCCTGGTGCTGTATTACCTCCAACTGATTTCGAACATGTTCGTAATGAATTAAGCGAAATGGGTGCTAATACTACTGATGAAGATGTAAGTGCATACTGCTTGTATCCTAAAGTATTCCAAGACTATACTAAATTCACAAAAGACTTTGGCGATGTATCCGTATTAGATACACCAACATTCTTCTTCGGTATGAAACGTGGTGAAGAAATCCAAGTTACTATCGAAAAAGGTAAAACATTGATCATTAAGATGAATGGCGTCTCCGATCCTGATGAAGATGGTAATCGCGTTATTCTCTTTGAATTCAATGGCCAACCTCGTGCCATCAAAGTTCATGATAAACATGCTAAAACAACTGGCGTTGTTCGTCGTAAAGTTGATGAATCTAACCCAGGTGAAATCGGTGCTACATTGTCCGGTTCCGTTGTTAAGATTCTCGTTAAGAATGGTCAATCCGTAACTAAAGGTGAACCATTAATCGTAACAGAAGCGATGAAGATGGAAACAACAATTACAGCTCCTATCGATGGTATCGTTGAAGAAATTCTTGTTCGTGAAGGTAGCCGTATCGAATCTGGCGATTGCTTGTTACATATTCAAGATGCTATTAAACGTTAATTTCATACGATTTAGCACGTAAGTGCATAAAAAAGAACCCCTTATAACACTTTTGATTGTAATCTTGTTAAAAAGATTGTAAATCATAGGTTTATAGGGGGTTCTTTTTGTACTTTTCCTACTAAATATGGTACTATATAAGGTATAAGAAAATAGGCGTATTGTGCCTTTTTCATGATTACTGACTGATTAGAAAAGGAGTATTAGCTAATGAGATGTCCTTATTGCCAACATACAGACACGAAGGTAACAGACTCAAGAACGACAGATGAAGGAAATAGTATCCGTCGTCGTCGGGAGTGTATTAATTGTGGACGCCGCTTTACTACTTATGAAATCATCGAAGAAGTACCACTCATGGTAGCAAAGAAGAATGGTCGCCGTGAATTATTTGACCGTGGTAAATTGTTAAATGGCTTGTTGCGTTCCTGTGACAAACGAACAGTACCTATGTCCGTTATGGAAGAAGTGGTCAATAATGTAGAGCGAGACATTCGCAATGAAGTAAATCAAGAGATTTCTACAGATCGTATTGGTGAACTTGTATTACAACAATTAAAAGATATTGACCAAGTTGCCTATGTACGTTTTGCCTCTGTATATCGCAAGTTTGATAATATTGACAGCTTTATGGCTGAACTTAAAGCATTAAAAAAATTAGATGCTAAAAAAGCAAAGAAATAGCGTGAATATATGATTGATTTACATTGTGATACGATAATGCAATTAATCGACCACCCTCATGATGGTGATTTATTTTCTAATAACTGGAAAATTGATATTGAGCGCCTTATCAAAGGGCATAGTCGATTGCAGGATTTTGCATTATTTGTAGACTTAGAAGAACAAGACGATTCGTATGGTAGATATGAATCTATGCGCCAATTGTTCGATAGTCAGATACAAAAATATAGCGACTATATAAGTCATGTGCGTTCTTATGATGATATTACAGCGTGTTATGAAAATCATAAAGTAGCTGCTTTATTATCCATTGAAGAGGGGGGAGTTCTTGGAGGCGATTTAGCTAAGTTAGACAAGGCTTACGCTGATGGTGTTCGACTTATTACATTGACCTGGAACTATCCTAATGAATTGGGGGAACCTAATACTGGAGATTCTCATAAGAAATTGACTAAAACAGGCGTTGCATTTGTGGAACGGATGCAAGAGTTAGGTATGATTGTTGATTGTTCCCATCTTAATGATGGAGGAACAGAACAATTAGGCGATATTCTTGATGTGCCTTTTATTGCATCTCATTCTAATGCGCGAGAAGTGACAGCTCATCGTCGTAATTTGCCGGACCACTTGATTCGTTTAATTGGTGAAAAGGGTGGCGTTATAGGTTTGAACTTTGCTCAATCATTCTTAGGTACCTCATCTATCAGTCGCATCGATGATATTGTAAAGCACGGATTGTATATCATCAATAAGGGCGGTGAAGATGTAATCGCTCTAGGCACTGATTTTGATGGTATCAAGCCAAATACAGAAATTGAGGATATTTCAGATATGCATCGTTTGTATGATGCATTTAGAGGCGCCGGTCTTTCAGAAGAACAAACGGAAAAACTATTTTGGAAAAACGCGGATCGCCTACTAAAGGAGATTTTATAATGACAGATATAAATCCAATCATTGCGGATCGATTTACAGACCATCTTGATGTGTTTAGTAAAACAATGGATCAGATGGATGTTATTCAAGAAATTGCTAACCGCTGTATTGTGGCTTTGAATAGTGGCAATAAAATTTTATTCTGTGGTAATGGTGGTTCCGCTGCGGATTCTCAACATCTTGCAGCAGAACTTATTGGACGTTTTAAAAAAGAACGCCGCTCTCTTGCATCCATTGCGCTTACCACAGATACATCTATTTTGACAGCTGTTGCCAATGATTATGACTATGATGCAGTGTTTGCGCGTCAAGTTGAAGGCTTAGGCCGTTCTGGGGATGTACTTATCGGTATTTCCACATCGGGTAATTCAAAAAATGTTGTGAAAGCCGTGGAAATGGCACGAAATACAGGTATGCATACGATTGCTTTCACCGGTGAAGGTGGCGGTAAATTGGCAGAATTATGCGATCTTACACTAGCTATTCCAAGTACTGTTACGGCGCGTATTCAAGAAATGCACATTTTAGTTGGTCATATCATTTGCGAACTTATTGAAGAAGATTATTAATCGAGATAGGGAAGAAATCACAGATTTCTTGAAAGGGGACCTATGATTACAAAAACAGTGAATGAGTTTTTGACAAATTCATTACCGAACCTAAACATTGCAGTTATTGGTGATGTTATGGTGGATCGTTATGTATTTGGCGATGTAAGCCGTATTTCACCAGAGGCTCCTGTGCCGGTCAATCGCGTATCCTCTGTGAAAGAAGTGCTTGGCGGGGCAGGTAACGTAGCGTCTAACTTAGCCAATCTCGATTGCCATGTCTATTTAGGGGCCGTAGCTGGTGTCGATGACCATGGTAGAGTGCTCGATAACTTATTGGCCGCTGATCATATTGATACATCCGGTCTCATCCATGATGAAAGTCGGTCTACGATTACTAAAATGCGTATTTTAGGTGACCGTCAACAAATGATGCGCCTCGATTTTGAAACGATTACACCTATTACAGCTGCTGAAGAAGAACAATTAATCAGTTGGCTAGAAGAGCTTTGTCAACGTGGATTACAAGGCATCGTCATATCCGATTATGGAAAAGGCGTATGCACACCGACATTGTTGCAACATGTGTTCAAGTTGGCGAACACTTATCAAGTACAGACCATCGTAGATCCTAAGGGTGCTGATTGGTCCAAATATGATGGTGCTACATGTATTACACCGAATGTAAAAGAATTGGGTGAATCCTTAGGTCGTGTGATTCCAAATGATGATGCATCAGTTATCGAGGCGGCTAAGGAAGTACTTAATAAGGTTAATATTAAATATATTATCGGTACTCGTTCCGCTAAGGGTATTACCGTTGTGGCTAAGGATGGCAGAACTTGGCATAATCCAGCAACACAACAGGATGTATTTGATGTGAGTGGCGCTGGTGATACGGTTGTGGCCATGATGATTTCTTGCTTGGCCAGTGGTTTATCCATGCGCTTAGCGTTACATATCGCCAATGGCGCTGCTGGTATCGTCGTATCCAAGGTGGGGACATATCCAATTCATCGCCAAGAATTGATAGATTTATGGCGCTCTGTGCGACAATTGACTACTTCTAGTCCTTTATATACGAAAGAAGAAATGAAGGCGTTAATCGATAAATGGCAAAGCATGGATGAAACCGTTGTATTTACAAATGGTTGCTTTGACATTTTGCATCGAGGGCACATTACCTATTTACAAGAGGCGGCACAACTTGGCGGTCACCTCATTATTGGACTTAACTCTGATGCGTCCGTTAGACGGTTAAAGGGTGAAACAAGACCTATCGTATCCGAAGAGGATAGAGCTGCCTTATTAAGTGCCTTACAATGTGTAGATGGTGTTGTCCTTTTTGAAGAGGATACGCCTGCTGAACTATTAGCTTATTTACGCCCTAATATTCTTGTTAAGGGCGGCGACTATAAAAAAGAAGATATCGTAGGTAGAGAATCTGTAGATGAAGTAGAAGTACTTTCATTTAAAGAAGGGTACTCCACATCAGATATCGTAAAGAGAATAGCCATTATGGCTAAGGAGGGGAAATTATGATTATTGTAACTGGTGGTGCCGGTTTTATTGGTAGTAATATTGTGAAAGCCTTAAACAAACGAGGCCGTAATGATATTTTGATCGTCGATGATTTAACAGACGGTCGTAAAATTCGCAATCTCCAAAATTTAGATTATTTAGATTACATTGACTGTGATGATTTTGATGCTGCTATTGCAGACGGCACATTCAATGTAGGTCCTATTGAAGTCATTTTCCACGAAGGCGCATGTGCAGATACGATGGAATATAATGGCAAATATATGATGAAGAACAACTATGAAGGTTCTAAAAATCTTTTCCATTATTGCCAAGATCGTGCTATTCCTTTCATTTATGCATCCTCTGCATCTACGTATGGCAATGGTACAAATGGATTCGTGGAAACGCCAGAAGCAGAAGAAGCGTTGAATCCATATGCATATTCTAAGCTCTTATTTGACCGTTATGTACGCAAATTTGAAGGCGAATATACAGCACAAGTTGTAGGTTTGCGTTATTTCAATGTATTTGGTCCTAACGAAGCGCATAAGGATAAAATGGCATCTCTTGTACGCCAAATGTTCTATAAGAATCAAGAAACAGGTGTTATCAATTTGTTTGAAGGCACAGATGGCTATGAAAATGGTGGTCAAACACGTGATTTCATCTATGTCAAAGACGTGGTAAATGTAAACTTCTATTTCTGGGAACATCCTGAAATTTCTGGTACATTCAACTGCGGTACAGGTCACGCACATAGTTTCAATGAATTCATGCAAGCTGTTATTGACTATAATGGTAAAGGTCGCATTGAATACATTCCGTTCCCAGAAGTGTTGATTGGTAAATACCAAAGCTTTACTGAAGCAGACACGACTAAATTGATGGCTGCTGGCTATGATAAAGGCTTTACACCATTAGCTGATGCCGTAAAAGAATATTGTGAATTATTAGATAATAACGAAGGTTACTTGCGTTAATTTGTTGTGACAGATTAATGTCAATTCTTTAGATAATTGTAAAGGATGCAGTATGAGAAAGGTGTTATTCCTCGATAGAGATGGGGTTATCAACAAGGATGTTTCCTATCTCTATAAGATAGCGGATCTACAGTGGGTTGATGGTGCAAAAGAAGCATTGAAATTAGCCCATGATTCTGGTTATGAACTTATAGTCGTAACAAACCAAAGTGGTGTGGCACGAGGTTATTATAAGGAAACCGATGTACAAATCCTACATGATTATATGGGGAATGAACTGTTTAAAGCGGGTGCACCTATTTTACATTTCTATTATTGCCCACATCACAAGGATGGCACTGTAGAACGCTATGCCGTCGATTGTAATTGTCGTAAACCAAAGCCTGGTATGATTTTGCAAGCTATCAAGGATTTTGATGTTGATGTAGAACATAGCTTTCTTATCGGTGATAGCCAACGTGATGTAGATGCTGCTGAGGCTGCAGGGGTAAAGGGATATCTGTTTACAGAATCCAATCTATTACATTTCATGAAAAAGATTTTAAAGCATTAATTTTTGGATGAACCACATTTATGTGTATTCTTCGTTCATAGAGGGGTTATTATGAAGGACTATTCCAATATACTCATCATAAAAATGAGTTCCTTAGGTGATGTCATTCACGCATTGCCAACATTATATGCATTGCGCCAAAATTTGCCGCACGCAAAAATTACCTGGGCCATACATGAACAATTTGCGAGCCTCTTGCCAGGTACCCCTTGGGTGGACGAAGTAATTATCATCGATAAGAAACAATTAAAATCGCCGTCTTATTTATGGAATCTTCGTAAAGAACTACATAGTCGTCATTTCGATATGACCTTAGATTTACAATGTATCGCCAAAAGTGCCATTGTATCTCTACTATCGGGTTCTCCTGAGAAATATGGCTATTGGGAACTTCGCGAGGGCAGTCAATTAGTTAATAAAGCTCTAGTAGGAGCTCATAAATATGATCACGTTATTGAGCGCTATCTCGATACGGTACGTGCCTTAGGTGGCGAAGTGGATGGCGTGGAATTTCCAATGCCTCATGACCATGCAGCAGAAGGGAAGATTCGCAACCGGCTATCCGAACTAGGTGTAACCGATGATTACGTTGTCGTTGTACCTGGTGCGCGATGGATTGTTAAGGAATGGCCGTTGTTAAATTTTGGTGAATTATGTATTCGCCTTTGTGAAAGTGGTAAAAAGGTGGTCATTGCAGGTTCGCCTGATGATAGTGAAAAGGGTCAATTTATAGAAAACTATGTGAAGAGCGATAATCTCATTAATTTAGTTGGTCAAACGACCATGGCTGAGTTAATCGAGTTGATTCGTCACTGCCATATTTTCATCAGCGCTGATACGGGACCTTTACATATTGCAAACGCGTTAAAGAAACCATTAATCGCGTTGTTTGGTACGACATCACCGCATAGAACGGGCCCATATGGGGGCAGTCATGTACATCTTATTATTTCTCCTACCTCGAAGGCTACACCTGAACAGCCGCTAGTAGATGATCCCGACTGTATGGCACAAATTCCAGTAGATGCGGTATGGGATGTGTATTCTGAAATGTTGAGAAAGGATTTATGATGGAACTTGATTATAAACGTATTGTCGTAACCTTTCTCATGCATTTAGGTGATGTAGTATTAACGACTCCATTTCTAGAGGTGTTGCGTAAAGCAGCACCTCATAGTCATATCACCTATGTGATTGATGAAAAGTTACAAGATGTGATGAAATACAATCCTTATATCGATGATTTGATTACGGTCGATAAAAAAGGACGTCATAATAGCATTAAAGGGTTAAATGAAATCGCTCGTCGCATTAACGACCAAGGTCGTCCAGATATCGTTATCAACCTGCATCCTAATGAACGTACATCATATTTGGCATGGAAAATTCAGGGTAAGGTAACGACAGGGATGAGTCATTTCCTATTTAGACCATTTATGACGAAATATACCCGTCTTGATCGCAAGACACGTCATGCTGCTGATATGTACATTAACGTATTAGAGCAATTAGGTGTCACCGACGTAGCTAATCACGGATTACATATCGAGACTAGTAAGGAATGGAATGACGAGGTATTCCGTTTTTATAAAAGCCAAGGCGTTATGCCTCGAGATAAGATTATTGGTTTTAATATTGGCAGTGCAGTGCCTGAAAAACGATGGCCTGCAGAACGCTTTGCAGATGTAGCCGATTATTTTGGCAATAAAGGGTATAAAACTGTATTCTTTGGGGGCCCCATGGATTTGGACATGGTAAAACCTGTTATAGAACAGATGAAGACATCGCCAATCGTGGCTACAGGTGCTTTTAAATTGGGCCCTTTAGCTGCGGCCATGAAATGGTGTGACTTGCTGATTACGAATGATTCTGGACCTATGCATGTAGCTATTAGTCAGGGTGTTCCTATCGTAGCCCTTTATGGACCGTCTAATCCATTTTTCTATGGTCCTTACCAAGCAAAATCTATTGTACTTGAGTCGATGGACCATTATGAAATTGGTAAAAGTATGAAACAGGTTATTAAAGAAGGCAAGTATAAAGGTATTTCTGTTATTACCGAAGAACAAGTGATTAAGGCAGCTGAAACATTACTGCAGGAATCGTAAGTTATGGATTATATTATTTTTGATTTAGAGTGGAATCAACCATATAGCAACGACATTAGCTTTATGAAGCGAGCACGGATGCCGTTGACCGGTGAAATCATTCAAATCGGAGCTATTAAGCTCAATGAGAATTTAGAGATTGTGGATTCATTCACAATGTATGTAAAACCTAAATATTTACCACATATGCATAAGCATGTGAAGGCCCTTACAGGAATCACCAATCAAGATTTGAATCGAGGTGTCCCATTTAGGGCGGCCTATAGTCATTTTCAACAATGGTGTGGCAAGGATTATATGCTCCTATCTTGGGGCGCTGACGATATTCTTATATTGCGAGAAAATTTATTGCTCCATAAATTAAAGAGTATCGACTATGATTCTTGGGCGGATGCACAGATGCTATACAGCTATCAACGATATGGCACGACACAACAGTACTCCGTAGCTCATGCTATGGAGGATTTACATATATCATCTGAAGAATTATCTGCTCATAATGCACTTCACGATGCTATATTTACGGCACATATCTGCCAAAAGCTAGATTTGCCAACAGCATTATTGCATTATGATTCCATACGGAAAGAGGCGCCAAATCCATTTTTATATCCACCGGGTTTGACCTTCTTTATGTACGATAACTTTCAAGAAAAGAAACGTATCGTATATGATAGACGAGTGCGATTATCCTTTTGTCCTTATTGCCAAAGTCGGTTGGAAACGACACGTCCTGAGCGGATACAAGGAGATAAGCATTTATCTATAGGCATTTGTCCGAAACACGGAGCATTTGCCATTCAGTTAAAGGTAGGAAAATATACGATTAAGTCGGGAATTACCAAGTTTTATGTAACAAAGGTATTGAGTCATAGTACTGATGAAATCGATAAACTATATAGAGAAAAATCGGAAATTAATCGAGAGAAAGAGCGGCTCTATTATGAGCGCCGTCAAAAAGAATTATTAGAAAAATCAAAAGCATAACACACGATATACTGTGCTGTATGCTTATATAGAAAGGAATAAAATTATGGAACGTAAATATGCTTGGCATAATTATGACGAACAAACATTACAAGACGTGATGTCATTAGGTGACTCGTATCGTCAATTTTTGGATAATGGTAAAACAGAACGCGAATGTGTCATTCAATCTGTAGAAGCTGCCAAAAAAGCTGGCTATGTTGATTTAAAAGACTTGATTAAATCTAACACGCCAATTAAAGCGGGCGATAAGATTTACTATACTCATATGGATAAATCTATTGCGTTATTTAATATCGGTACCGATGATTTAGACCTCGGTATGAATATCCTTGGTGCTCATATCGATTCTCCGCGCATTGACGTAAAACAAAACCCTCAATATGAAGATAGCAATTTGGTGTTTTGGGATACACACTACTATGGCGGTATAAAAAAATACCACTGGGTAGCTATGCCGCTTGCCATTCATGGGGTTGTAGTAAAAACAGATGGTACACGCATCAACATTAATATTGGTGATAAAGAGTCTGATCCTGTATTCTGCATTACAGATTTATTGCCTCATTTAGGACAAGAACAAATGCAAAAGAATGCAGCCAAGGTGATTGAAGGTGAGGCTCTTGATCTTCTCATCGGTAGTCGTCCTGTTAAAGATGAAGAAAAAGAAGGGGTTACTAAATTTATTAATAACCTCCTTGAAAAAGAATATGGATTTGTAGAACGCGATTTATTATCTGCTGAACTTGAAATTGTACCAGCTGGTAAGGCGCGCGATATGGGCTTTGATCGCTCCATGGTATTAGCATACGGCCAAGATGACCGTGTCTGTGCTTATACATCCTTAGTAGCTATGCTCGAAGTTGATAAGGTAAAACGTACGACTTGCTGTTTATTGGTAGATAAAGAAGAAATTGGTTCCGTTGGTGCTACAGGCATGCAATCTCGCTTCTTTGAAAATGCGGTAGCAGAAATCTTAACATTGATGGGGAAATCTAATTCAGTAAATGTGCGCCGTACATTGGAAAATTCGCGTATGCTATCCTCTGATGTTAGTGCTGGATATGATCCATTGTATGCATCTGCTTTTGAAAAGAAAAATGCTTCTTACCTCGGTATGGGCGTCGTATTTAATAAATTTACCGGTTCTCGTGGTAAATCCGGTTCCAATGATGCCAATGCAGAATATATGGGTTTTATTCGCCGTGTAATGGAATCTAATAACGTAACATACCAAACGGCTGAACTCGGCAAGGTTGACCTTGGCGGTGGTGGCACCATTGCGTATATCATGGCCTTATATGGTATGAATGTAATCGACTGCGGCGTTGCTGTTCTTAGCATGCATGCACCATGGGAGGTTACATCTAAGGCCGATATTTATGAAGCAAAACGTTGTTACGTAGCATTTTTGAATGCAGATGATGAAACAATCTAGTATGATGGGGCTTTCACCATTGGTGAAAGTCCATGTTATGTGAGGTATAGGATGAAACAAACGGAATTAGGCGCTGCTATCGAGGCGGCGAAGGGAGAGGCAACAGAGGTTAAGACCGTAAAGGTCGATATTTTTGATATTCCTGAAACAAAGGCAAAAGAGTATATCGCTACCCGCGAAGAGGTGGCTAAAGCTGCTATGGAGGCCATGAAACCATATTGTGTGACTGTTAAACGGGAAACCTTAGATGAAGATGAAGGGGAAGCCGTTGTGGGCTATTATGTAACAGGAGAAATTTTAATGTGTGTCATTCTTGACCCATTTGAAGTGCCCGTAATGAAGGTGGCCCTCGATAAGGGGACACTAAAAGAATACATTCTAGCAGCCAATGAATTGACAGAGGATATGCTAGCTTCTCTAGATAAATAATAAATCTGTTAGAATACAATATGTGCTCTACATAAGGACAAATGTAAAATACTTTAGTCTGATACATTGATGTAGTGCTCAAAGTTGTTTATAATAGAAGTATTATTATTTCGAATATAGGAAGGAAGACCCAATGAACTTGAAAAAAGGCATTGCCCTCGCGCTCACGGCGGCAGCATTGATGGCTTTCACAGGCTGTGGCACAAATGAAACTACATCTAATGGAGAATATAAGGTTGGTGTTGTACAACTCGTAGAACATCCAGCACTAGATGCGGCAAATAAAGGTTTTGTTGATGCTCTTAAGGAAAAGGGCTTATCTGATAAAATTACCTTTGATCAACAAAACGCACAAGCTGACCAATCTAATTTGAATAGTATTGCACAGCGTTTTGTATCTGATCGTAAAAATTTGATTTTAGCAATTGCTACGCCAGCGGCTCAATCCATGGCAAATGCAACTCATGATATTCCAATCTTGGGTACAGCTATTACTGATTACGAAGCTGCTAAACTTGTTAAATCTAATGAACATCCAGGTGGTAATGTATCCGGTACATCTGATATGAACCCTGTAGAACAACAAGTAGATTTGATTTTAAAAGTATTGCCAAATGCTAAAACAATCGGTACGATTTATAGCTCTAGCGAGGTAAATTCTCAAATTCAAGTTGAAAAGATGAAAGCTTACGCAGCGACAAAGGGCATTAAGGTTGAAGAGGTTACTGTTTCCAATGTAAACGATATTCAACAAGCGGCACAAAACCTTGTATCTCAACGTGTTGATGCCATTTATGTACCAACAGATAATGTGGTAGCATCTGCTATGAGCAATCTTGTAGCGATTACCGACCCTGCAAAAATTCCTGTATTCGGCGGTGAAGATAACCACGTAAAAGGCGGTGCGGTTATGTCCTTATCTGTAGACTACTACAAACTTGGTTACCAAACTGGCTTGATGGCGGCTAAGGTTTTAACTGGTGAAGCTAAAGTCGAAGATATGCCGATTGAAATGCAAAAAGAATTCAAATTAGTTGTAAATAAAGATAAATTACAAAAATTGGGCATCACCTTACCAGAGGATTTGATGAACAAAGCAACTATGATTTAATACTTAACTGGTAAGGAGTTACACATGAATTGGAAAAAAGGTATTGCAGTGGCACTTAGTGCCATCACTGTTATGGCAATGGTAGCTGGTTGTGGTTCCAATACTACTACAACTAGTGACCAAAAGAAAATTGGCGTTATTCAATTAGTAGAACATCCATCCCTTGATGCTGCTAATAAAGGCTTTGTAGATGGCCTTGCATCAAAAGGTTTTAAAGATGGTGAAAACATTAAAATCGACCAACAAAATGCACAAGCTGACCAATCTAATTTGAATAGTATTGCTCAACGTTTCGTATCTGATAAAAAAGATTTAGTACTAGCAATTGCAACGCCAGCAGCACAAACAATGGCGAATGCATCTCATGAAATGCCAATTATGGGGACCGCTATTACAGATTACGTAACAGCTAAACTCGTTCAATCCAATGAACATCCTGGTGGCAATGTATCTGGTACATCTGATATGACACCTGTTGAAAAAGAGGTAGATCTTATTATCGCATTAGTACCTAATGTAAAACGTATTGGTGCAATTTACACATCTTCCGAAATCAACTCCCAATTACAAGTTGAAAAAATGAAAGCCTATGCTGCTACAAAAGGTATTACAGTTGTAGAAGCTACAGTTTCCAACGTAAACGATATTCAACAAGCAGCAACAAATCTTGTAAATCAAGATGTACAAGCTATTTATACACCAACAGATAATGTATTAGCATCTGCTATGGCTAATTTAGCACAAATTACAGATGCTGCTAAAATTCCAGTATTTGCAGCTGATGAAGGTATGACAATGACTGGTGGCGTAGCAACATATTCTGTAGATTACTATAAATTGGGTTATCAAACAGGTTTGATGGCAGCTAAAGTTCTTTCTGGCGAAGCAAAAGTTAGCGATATTGCCATCGAAACACAAAAGGATATTAAATTAACTGTCAACGAAGAACGTGCTAAAAAATTAGGTATCACCATTCCTGATGCACTTCGTAAAGATATGAAATAAAAGAGGAGATTTTGATGTTAGATTTAGTGGTAGGCACCATAACAACAGGCCTTTTGTGGTCCTTGTTGGCGGTCGGTGTATTCATTACCTTCCGCGTTCTTGATGTGGCCGACTTGACTGTTGAAGGGACATTCCCAATGGGGGCGGCCATTTCCGCCATCTTGATTACAACTGGTATGAACCCAATTCTTTCTATCTTGATTGCTGGCGTAGGTGGCATGGCTGCCGGTGCTGTAACAGGTTGGATCCATACAAAATTAAAGATTCCTGCATTGTTAGCTGGTATCTTAACGATGATTGCTTTATATTCCATTAACCTTCATATTATGGGGAAAGCAAACGTATCCTTACTTCGCATGGATACAATTTATACAATTATTGGTAGCGTGCTTCATACACCAAATATGTGGTCTGCTGCCATTGTTGGTGTTATCGTAGCTGTTGTTGTATGTTTATTACTGTTCTGGTTCTTCGGTACTGAAATTGGTACCGCATTACGTGCAACAGGCGTTAACCCTCAAATGATTCGCGCCCAAGGCGTGAACACAGATAATATGATCGTTCTTGGTCTATTGATTTCCAATGGTTTCGTTGGTATGTCCGGTGCGCTTATCGGTCAATTCCAAGGCTTTGCCGACGTAGGCATGGGTATTGGTACCATCGTAATCGGCTTGGCATCTGTTATTATCGGTGAGGTTGTATTCGGTACAAAATCCTTTGTTCGTAGCCTCATTGCTGTAGTACTTGGCTCCATCGTATATCGTATTGTTATCGCTGCCGTGCTCTACATGGGTATGCCACCAAACGATTTAAAATTATTCACTGCTATTCTTGTTGCCATCGCGCTTTCTTTGCCTACATTGAAAGCCAAATGGTTAGCTCGTTAAGGAGGACACTATGTTAGAAGTAAAAAATATGGTAAAGACCTTCTTTAAGGGCACAATTAATGAAAAAACTGCACTACAAGGCATCGACCTTCGCTTAGAAGAAGGCGATTTCTGTACCGTAATCGGTGGTAATGGTGCTGGTAAAAGTACATTGTTAAACTCCATCGCTGGTGTATTTCCTGTTGATGAAGGCAGTATTACCATCAATAATATTGATGTAACAAAAATGCCAGAATACAAACGTGCTAAATACATCGGCCGTGTATTCCAAGATCCTATGGTTGGTACAGCAGGCAATATGCAAATCGAAGAAAACTTGATCCTTGCGATGCGCCGTGGCAAAAACTTAGGCCTTAAATGGGCTTTCAAAGATAGTGAACAAGCATTCTTTAAAGAACGCCTTGCACTATTAGGTCTAGGCCTTGAAGATCGTCTATCTGCACGGATGGGCCTATTATCTGGTGGTCAACGTCAATCTATCACATTGCTTATGGCTACTATGCTTCGTCCTGATTTATTACTCTTGGACGAACATACAGCAGCACTTGATCCTAAGACAGCTGAAAATGTATTGCAATTAACAGATAAACTTGTTTCAGAACATAATCTAACAACCCTTATGATTACGCACAACATGCGTGATGCATTGCGCTTTGGTAATCGTCTTATCATGATGGACGCTGGTCGTATCATCTATGATGTAAAAGGGGAAGAAAAGAAAAAATTAACAGTTGCTGATTTGTTACAAAAATTTGAAGTAGCTGGCGAAGGCGCGCTAAGCGATCGTATGATGCTCGGTTCAAAATAAGTAGCTAAATAATATGGTCTAAAAAAGAGGGGATATTATCCTCTCTTTTTTCATGAAAACCTTTACACTATGGGGATTATACTGTATACTTAACTAAGTCATAAGACATATCGTAAGCGAAGTATTCGAATCTCCAACGGTTACTTAAGCTTATCGGGATTATTATTTTTTAGGAGGTAACATTAATGTTAACTACAGAAGCTAAATTAGCAGTTATTAAAGAATACGCTACTCATGAAGGTGACACTGGTTCTCCAGAAGTACAAGTTGCGATTTTAACAAGCCGCATCACATACTTAACTGAACACTTGAAAGAACACAAAAAAGATCATCATTCCCGTCGTGGTTTGTTGAAATTGGTTGGTCAACGCCGTAACATGCTTGACTACCTTCGTCGTAAAGATATCGAACGTTACCGTTCCCTTATCGAACGTCTTGGTCTTCGTAAATAATACAATTAGCCGTCCATTTGGACGGCTTTTTTATTTTATTTCCTTGTGTTATAATGAATTTAGGCAAAGGGAAACAACTGCCGATAATCTATTGTGGAAACACAGAAAAAAGGACAGAGCGGCGACTCTGTCCTTTTTATTGTGCTAGTTGCTATTTAAATCTACTATCTAGCCACTTGATGATGTAATGGCAAGTTACACCACCTATGATAGTGATTATAAGGGAAACAACATAATCCACTATAGAAACACCTCCTTTCTGTTGCCAGAATAGGAGTTAGCAACAATTAAAGTATATCATATGGATAGAAAAAATAGCCTAATTTAATTAGATGATATATAATAATAAGGTATACGTATAAGAAGATTTTTAGGAGGAATAGGAATGGAACAATTCCAAATGGACCTAGCTGGTCGTACACTTACGATCGAGACTGGGGAACTTGCAAAACAAGCTGGCGGTGCCGTAATGGTTGGTTATGGCGATACACGCGTACTCGTTACCGCTACAGGTTCTAAAGAGGCGAAGGATATCGATTTCTTCCCACTCACAGTAGATTATGAAGAAAAAATGTATGCTATTGGTCGTTTGCCAGGTGGCTTTATTAAACGTGAAGCACGTCCACCTGAATCTGCTATCTTGAATAGCCGTTTGATTGACCGTCCTATTCGTCCATTATTTGATAAAGGTGTACGTAATGAAGTACACGTAGTTGCTACCGTTATGTCTGTAGATCAAGATTGTGATCCTGCTATCTGTGGTATGATTGGTGCATCTGCAGCATTATCTATTTCCGATATCCCATGGGCTGGCCCAATCGCTGGCGTTCGTATGGGTCGTGTAAATGGTGAATTTGTCGTTAATCCAACAAAAGCACAATTAGAAGAAACTGACCTTAATATCGTAGTAGCTGGTACTAAAGACGCTATCCTCATGGTTGAAGGTGGCGCGCAAGAAGTTCCAGAAGAAACAATTCTTGAAGTTATTATGGCTGCTCACGAAGAAATTAAGAAAATCGTTGCATTCCAAGAAGATGTAAAAGCTAAAGTAGGCAAGGAAAAACGCGTATTTGAAAGCAAAGACGTACCTGCTGAAATCGCTGATGCAGTTCGCGCATATGGTCATGATAAACTTGATGCAGCCGTTCGCTGTGCAGATAAACAACAACGCGATGCACAAGAAACTGAAGTACGTGAAGACGTATTAGCACATTTCTCAGACATCTACCCAGATAACTTAGCTGATGTAAATAAAGCATTCGATGCAATGACGAAGGAAATTGTTCGTCATATGATTACTGTTGAAAAAATCCGTCCAGATGGCCGTCAACTTGATGAAGTTCGTCCAATCTCTTGTCGTACAGGTGTATTGCCTCGTACACATGGTTCCGGTCTATTCACACGTGGTCAAACTCAAGTATTGAACGTAGCTACTGTAGCACCATTGTCTGAAAAACAAACAATTGATGGCATCGGTTTAGAAACAGAAAAACGCTATATTCACCACTATAATTTCCCATCCTTCTCCGTAGGGGAAACTCGTTCCTCCCGTGGTCCTGGACGCCGTGAAATCGGTCATGGTGCTTTGGCAGAACGCGCATTGGTACCTGTCATTCCTAGCGAAGAAGAATTCCCATATGCATTGCGTCTTGTATCTGAAGTATTAGAATCTAATGGTTCTAGCTCCATGGCTTCCGTATGTGGCTCTACATTGTCTTTGATGGATGCTGGTGTGCCTATTAAAGCTCCTGTAGCTGGTATTGCAATGGGTCTTGTAACACAAGGTGAACACTACACAATCTTAACAGATATTCAAGGTATGGAAGATGCTCTTGGCGATATGGACTTTAAGGTTGCTGGTACAGCTAAAGGCGTAACTGCTATTCAAATGGATATTAAAATTTCCGGTTTGTCCCGTGAAATCCTTCATGAAGCATTGGAACAAGCTCATAAAGGCCGCATGCACATCATGGGCATTATGTTAGATACCATTGCTGAACCTCGTCAACAAATGTCCCAATACGCTCCACGCATCATTATAATGAAAATTGATCCAGACAAAATTCGTGACGTAATTGGTTCTGGCGGTAAAGTAATCCGTAGCATCATTGACGAAACAGGTGCAAAAATCGATATCGAAGATGATGGTACTGTATTTATCGCTTCTGTAGACCAAGAAGGTGCTGCAAAAGCGCAACAAATCATCGAAAACCTTACTAAAGAGGTTGAAGTAGGTGAAGTATACCTTGGTAAAGTAACTCGCTTGATGGCATTTGGTGCTTTCGTGGAAGTATTACCAGGTAAAGAAGGTCTTGTACATATTTCTAAACTTGCAAAAGAACGCGTTGAAAATGTAGAAGACGTTGTAAATGTAGGCGACGAAATTATGGTTAAGGTTATCGAAATCGATAAACAAGGCCGTATTAACTTGTCCCGTAAAGATTGTTTGAAATAAGAGGTGTTACATGGATATTCGTGGCTTTGAAGTAGTTTCTGCTTTTGAAGAACAAAATATCAATTTACCAACACGTAAAACTACAGAAAGCGCAGGCTATGATATTGAATGCGCTGAAGCTGTTACATTAGAACCTAATCAAGTAGTTCTTGTGCCAACAGGCCTTAAGGCCTTCATGGCATACGACGAATATCTTGCTATACACATCCGTTCTAGCATGGCTATCAAACGCAAACTAGCACTTGTGAATAGCACTGGTATCATCGATAGCGATTACTACAACAATGAGGACAACGAAGGTCATATCATGATTGCCCTCCTAAACTTTGGCAACGAACCTGTTACCCTTGAAAAAGGCGAACGCGTTGCGCAAGGCATTTTCTCTAAATACCTTATCACTAATGACGACGACGCTACAGGCGTACGCACAGGTGGTATCGGTAGTACTGGGACTATGTAAACTATATATAATTCTTTATAGAATGGTGAAAGCCGCTCAACTTAGGTTGGGCGGCTTTTTGTGTCTTGAATTGTCAAGTCAAATGCAACTCTACTGAATGATAAACCTCGTATGGAGTTTTCCAATTTAAGCATTTGCGCGGTCTAAGATTTATTTCTTTCATTTTTGCTTCAACATAGCTATCTGATTGATTAATATCCACAGTTTTCGGGAAATATTCTCTAAGCAATCCATTGGTGTTTTCGTTTGTTCCTCTTTGCCAAGGATGATGTGGAAATGGAAAATAAAATTCTACTAAATTCAACTCCTGACTAATTTCTGCATGTTTAGAAAACTCTTTCCCTCTATCTGGAGTTATTGTTTCTAGAGGTTGATTTTTTAAAAGCTTAATCATCGCTTGTTTGACTAAAAATGCATTCTTTTTTGCAATTTTTTTACATAGCAGATACCTACTTTTTCGATCAGTTAATGTTACTAAGCAAGCCTTACCAGTCTGCCCCATAACTGTATCAGCCTCCCAATCACCTAATCGTTCTCGATTATTTGCAGGAGCTGGTCTATCTGTAATTAAATTACTAATTTGAATTTTTCCACGTCTTTCTTCATAATTTTTTGTATGACGACTTTTACCACGATGTCGTAGTTTGCGAACAACTCCTCTATTTCCATGTGATAATTCTTTTTCATCAAAACGACCATTATATATTTCCCTGTAAATTGTATTGTAACTAATAGTGAAGCTTGAATTTTCAAATTTCAATCGAGAGGAGATCTGTTCCGGAGACCATTGATGTCTCAAAAATAAATTCTTTACACATTCATATAGACTTGGATTATCTAGCTTTTTTCTTGGTTTACAATTAAAGCGTCTATTTTTATATCTGTCATGGGCTTCACAAGGTATGTACTCGCCATTTTGACTATTTCTTTTGATTTCTCTTGATATAGACGATTTATTTTTCCCAAGTAAAATTGAAATTTCTGTTTGATTTTTTCCTATATCAATAAAATGTTTTAGAATTTCGCGCTCTTTTAGTGTAAAATGAGTATAATGATTCATGGCTCCTCCTGATTTTTAGATGTCTTTGCAAACACTATTTTATCAGAAAGCCATGAATCTTTTTTAGTTGCACTTAGATTATAAATTCAAGGTAAA
>NZ_JAPX01000018.1:212-115036 GCF_000524355.1 Veillonella sp. ICM51a | reverse complement strand
CTAAAACCACCCGCTATGCGGGTGCGGCAACGAAAGTTATACAAAAAAATCACCTTGCTTAAGTATAATGTAGGTGTTCAAGCCGCATTATATACAAAAGAATTTTATATGGCAACAAAGACACAGAGCCTTGCGCACACAAAATGGTTATGCAAATACCACATAGTATTTACACCTAAGTATAGACGTAAAGTTATATATAATCAATACAGAAATAGTTTACGTGAAATACTGAGACGTTTATGTGAATATAAGGGCGTCAAGATTATAGAGGGGGAGCTTATGGCAGATCATGTGCATATGCTAGTGTTAATTCCACCTAAAATATCAGTTTCATCTTTTATGGGATATCTAAAGGGTAAAAGTGCACTAATGATGTTCGATAAACACGCAAACTTAAAGTATAAATTTGGAAATAGACACTTTTGGTCCGAGGGATATTATGTAAGTACGGTAGGATTAAATGAAGCTACCGTAAAAAAATATATACGTGAGCAAGAGTTACATGACCAAATGAAAGATAAACTTAGTGTAAAAGAATATGAGGACCCTTTTAAGGGTAGCAAGTAATACATATCCCCTTTAAGGGGACCGTTACGAGTCAATGGCTATGCGGCTTGAACGTAGTGAAAGCCAGCGCCTTTAGACGCTGGCCTAGTACTACGGGCTTATAGCCCGTGAGCAAACCACCCGTTTTACGGGTGGTTCTGATTGTCTGTCCAAGAAAATGGGTGCAGATCAATTTGTAAGCGTAAGCTATCTTCTTTTTGCAATTCTAATTGCTCTTGCTTGTGAGTTTTTACCGCAAAATAAGTTTGAGTTAATGCGATTACCTCTTTACGCGGATCACCATTCATAGCGATTAAGTAACAAGCGTATCTAGAGAGTACTATATCTTGTATACTACGTTGTAAGTTAGCCCCAACATCTACCAATTTGTTGACGTCAACAAATTCGGATTGAACCACATGACCACTAGCTTCACAAGCATTTTTTGCCTTTTCAATAATTTTATAAAAATTTCGCCATTCGGAGTATTCAAGTATCCCTTGTAAATCCCTAGCATACCGATACTCATTACCTTCGTCATCAAGTTGTTTTATCGAATCAAAAGGCGATGTATATGAACTGAATATATACTTACTCAAATTGGCGTAGAATTCGAAGTTGTACCAAAACATGAAATGGGTGCGAAGCATGGAGAAACAATTCTAAGCGAAAACAGAATTCGTATTAGAGAGGATGTATATGAACGAGCTTGCAATGGTTATGGTCGCGATAGATTAACTATGGCACATGAATTAGGACATCTATTATTACATCGCGTAGAGACGATTACTTTGGCGAGAGAATATGGTGACATACCACCATATAAGGATCCTGAGTGGCAAGCGAATGCATTTGCGGGTGAATTACTAGCACCATATGAATATATTAAGGACATGAGCATAATAGACATAGCAAGTCATTATGGAATCACAGAAAAAGCAGCATCAATACAAAGAAGAAGAAAGTAAGGAGGTATTGATATGCTGACTATATGTATTCATTAACTTGATATGGGGACTTCTACATTTAGAGATGTGGAAGTCCTCTTTTAGTTAAAAAGATTTATTTGATTTATGTCAGACAAAATATATAGTATAGTTAAGGCAGACATAAGGAAGGAGGTGATGCCATTGAAGAAGTTAAGGAAGAAAATAAAAAAGTGGCTACCGATAATAACCGCGTTTATCCAGCTCGCAATAGCGATAATACAGTTATTAAATCAGTAACCACTGGGGCTCGAAAGAGCCCCACTCTTCCTAACTATTATAACAATGGCGAGCATATGATTTCAAGATTATCTTTAATAATTAGTATTATTGCTTTTGTGTTATCCGTTTATAATCTATTAGTAATATTAGGAGTTCTATAATGAAATTAGATGATGTAATGACTACACAAGAGGCGGCAGAACGCTGGAATGTTACTGCTGATTCTCTTAAACAAAACTGTAGGGGTCGTGTAAAGAATGGATTTTTAGAAGGAGAATTTAGGAAATCAGGGAAAATGTGGCTTGTCACTAGACAAGGTATGGAACGTCTATATGGTAAAGAAATAGAGTCTTTATAAATTTATTCTGATAAATATTGCATAGACAATAAATTAGTAATCACTTATGATTGGTATATAATACTATTTCTCATTAGGAGGTCCCCAATGGCAGTAGATGTATCCAGAACACAAGATGTATATAAAGATGCTGGTCAAAGTGTCAATTTCACAACATTATTATTAAATCGTAAAGATCGCGATGCAGAATTAGAAGTTATTCAAGATATGGCGGATCGCATTCAAGCCATTAAACGTTCTGTTAGTATTCGTGCTAATGGCGAAGGCTTGGGTATTGCTTTTGGCTTTAGCCGTAAAGCATGGGATTATTTATTCCCTAATGCACCTGTACCAAAAGAGTTAGAAGACTTCCAAGGTATTAAAGGTGATAAACAAGACGTGCCAGCTGTAGCGGCTGATTTGTTCTTACATGTACGTTCCAATAATGAATCTGTTACATATACTGTAGTGGATCAAATTATGGAATTCTTGCGTCCTATTACATCTGTAGTTGATGAAACTCATGGTTTCCATTATGAACAAGGTCGTGCTATTATCGATTTCGTTGATGGTACGGAAAATCCTGTAGGCCAAGAAGCAGTAGAGTGGGGCGTTATCGGTGATGAAGACCCTGAATTCACTAATGGTTCTTATGCATTTGCACAAAAATATGAACACGACCTTGATGCTTGGCGTGCACTTCCTACAGAAATGCAAGAAAAATTTATTGGCCGTCGTAAATTCAGCGATATTGAATTAGAAGATGATGAAAAAGATCCAGCAGCTCACAATGTAGTAGCTCAAGATAATCGCGATGACGAAGAACATAAAATCGTTCGTATGAATGTACCATTTGCACAACCTGGCCAAGGTGTGCGTGGCACATATTTCATTGGTTATGCTCGTTACTGGGATGTAACGAAAACAATGCTTACGAATATGTTCACACAAAACGACAAATTGCTCGATTACTCTAAACCTATTACGGGTATGTTGTTCTTTATTCCATCCCTTGATACATTGGATGCTATTGCAGAAGGCGAATTATAATCGTTGTAATTTTACGAAATAATTAATGATAAAATAATATGCAATAAAATCTATAGAAAGCGCCCTTTTGGGGCGCTTTTATGCTATAATTAGAGAATATTATTGATTCTGTAGAATTTTAGTTTGTAGAGGTTGCCCATGAATTATACAAGTACACGTGGCACTGTTGCCGTAAATGAAACATATGCATTATTACATGGTTTGGCAGAAGATGGTGGTTTATACGTACCAGCTTTATTTCCAACAAATTGCTTAAGCTATAACGACATTAAAGATAAACCGTACCAAGAGGTAGCTGCTGTTGTATTAGCAAAATTATTCCCTTGTTTCTCCGAAGAACATCTTAAGGAAATGATTAACTCCGCTTACAGCGATGTAAACTTTAGCACTCGCGATATTGCACCTCTACATTCTTTACTTGAAAAAGTATCCGTATTGGAATTATTCCACGGCCGTACACAAGCGTTTAAAGATATGGCGCTTTCACTATTCCCATATTTATTGGTAGCCGCAAAAGAAGCGGAAGGGGAAGATAAAGAGGTTCTTATCCTAACAGCTACATCTGGTGATACAGGCAAGGCGGCTCTTGAAGGGTTTAAAGATGTACCTGGTACGCATATTCAAGTATTCTATCCAACTGATGGCGTTAGCCCTATGCAAGCAGAACAAATGCAAAAGCAAGAAGGCGCTAATGTTAACGTAACGGCTATTCATGGCAACTTTGATGATGCTCAACAATTCTTGAAACGTTTATTCGTCGATGCAGATACAGCTAAAGAAGTAGCCGAAAAAGGCGTTATGTTCTCCAGTGCGAACTCCATTAACATTGGTCGTTTGGCACCGCAAGTGGTATACTATGTGAATGCTTATGCTGAGCTTGTTGCACAAGGTGCTATCCATGAAGATGAAGCATTTAATGTAGTGGTTCCAACAGGTAACTTTGGTAACATATTGGCTGCTTACTATGCTAAAAAGATGGGTATTCCTATCGGTAAATTGATCTGTGCATCCAATCAAAATAATGTGCTTACTGATTTCTTTAGAAATGGTACATACGATATGAATCGTCCGTTCTATACGACGATTTCTCCATCCATGGATATCCTTGAATCCTCTAACTTTGAACGTTTCTTGTACTATATTTCCGGTGAGGATAGTGAAAGAACAGCTCAATGGATGAAGGATTTGAAATCTACAGGCAAATTATCTGTCAATGAAGAAGAATTTAAACGTGTTCAAGCTAATTTCAGCGGTGCCTATGTAAATGATGAAGAAACAAAGGCCATTATTGAGCAAGTGTATAACTCCTATGGATATTTAATGGATCCTCATACCGCTGTTGCGATGGGCGCATATATGAAAGAATTAGAAGCACATCCAGAGGATGGTGCTCGTCATACGATCATCGCATCTACTGCACATCCATTTAAATTCCCAACACCTATTTGTGAGGCTCTTGATATTAAGGTTGGTTCTACCCCTTATGAAAGCTTAGATAATATCTCTGCTGTAACTGGTGTAGCATTCCCTAAACAATTGGCTGCGTTAAAAGCTAAATCGTTGCGCTTTACAAAAGCCATCGACAAAGAAAATATGAAACAAGAAATTCTAGATTTTGTTGATACATTCTCTAAATAATGATTGCCGCCTCTCCTTGTAGGGGCGGTTTCTTATTGTATTGGTTATCGATATATTGTATCGACGAGATAGGAGGATATATGGCAAAAAAAGGGTTAATCTATGCGCTTCTTTCGGCACTTTTGCTGAGCACTATGAATTTGTTCGTTAAGATGCTAGGATCGAATATTCCATCTGGAGAGATTGCATTCTTTCGCGGATTATTTGGCACCGTTGCAGTTCTTATCGTTATGTATATAAAGGGCATCCGCTTTTCCACGGAGGACCGAGGCTTGCTTGTTATGCGAGGTCTCTATGGCGGTTTTGGCATGGTGTGTAACTTTATAGCCTTGGTACATATGAAGATGTCTGATGCTACCATATTGTTTCAAACATCGGGTATTTTCGTGTTTATCTTTAGCGCCTTTTTCTTAAAGGAACGCGTTCCAAAGGGTGCTGGTAAATGGCTTATTCTAATCTTCATAGCCGTGATGGTGATGGTTAATCCGTTTAGCTATGGTGGATTTACCTGGTATGCACTAGTCGCTGTATTGGGTGCTGCTTTATCGGCCGCAGCATATACGACGATTCGCTCTATTAGTAAGCATGGTAAGCATAGTAATTTTGAAATTATGGCGTATTTCTTGATTACAGGTATGATTGCCGGTCTTGTGACGACCGATGGATTTGTAATGCCAGAAGGTCAAGAATGGCTCATTATTACTGCTATTGGCGGTATAACCGTAGTGGCTCAATTCTTCTTGACGGGTGCTTTTGTTACAACAAATGCTGTTGTAGCTCAATTCTTGCAATATGTAGGCGTCTTTATTAGCTCCTTCTATGGTTTTTTATTCTTTGGTGAAAGCTTATCCATCGAAACGGTAGGCGCTGGTATCGCCATGTTTGTGGCGTCCGTTATGTTGGCACGCTTAAAAGAGCAAAATGGTCCTATACGTGAAGGCAAGGTCATAGAGGAAAAAACAAAATAAATGTCGAATACTATATAAGTAGTATTGGTGCATAATCAAGATGCGACCATCAATTAGGGATATCATTGTATGGTTGCATCTTTTTGTATATTGTAGGAGTGTGATGGCTATGTTTATGGAGTGGATTAAAATTGAGAATTACCGTAATCTCGTAGATATTGAACTACACTTTCACAATGATATTAATTACTTCGTAGGCGAAAATGCAGTGGGGAAATCCAATTTTCTTGACCTCTTAGAGCAAATGATGAATGCCCGAGGTTTTCAAGAAAGTGACTTTGCTGATGTACATAGACCGATACGCATTGAGTGTAAAATGTCTTTTTCTGAGCTCGCTACATCATTTCAGGATATGCTTGGTCCAGAAGAGGGTATGTATCTACGCCTTGAACAAGTGGTACAAGAGGTATATCCACGACTCTATAAGATGGATGGAGAGAAATTGACACCGTTACCATTATCTATGTTGCGTCATACAATCTATATGTGTCATCGCGATACATCGGAGGCGGAACTTTATTCCATTCCTACATCGGTGTATATGGAACTGGGGAAACAGCTTGTTACCTATCTGCCTAAGACTGGATTGACATCAGATGATGCCATCACATTAGATAGCTTTATCAATGTAAGAATGGGGCTTGATCCCGAATGTGTTCTTAATATTCAGCGTCTTGTAGAACTGTTAACATCCTCTACAGAGGCAAATTTAATACGCAAGTATTCCATAGATAATGTACGGCTTATCATGGCGGTAGCGCTAAAGATTCTGGCACAAATATATATGAAGGTGCACAGTGCATCTACTAATTTAGAATCACTGCTCGTGTATGACAGTGAGGGCCGTCGATATTTACCGGTATTTATCAGTGTCGATGAACCGGAATTACATTTGAGTCCTTATTTGCAACGAGCCGTGCTCAGCTATTATCGTCAAATTGCAACCAATGAAAATGCTGAATTTTTAGCGTTAATTAAACAGCTATTCCAAATTGATGGCCTATTGGGTCAATTATTTGTAGTAACTCATAGTACCGATGCATTGGTAGACGATTATCGTCATATTATACGCATGTATCGTGATGAAACGGGTCTCGTTCGCGCTGCATGCGGGGTGACCTTTAAATTTGCTCGAGAAGTAGAGAAACATTTGATTATGCATTTCCCTGAAGCGAAGGAAGCCCTCTATGCACGGTGTATCATCTTGGTAGAAGGGGAAACTGAGTATGGTAGTTTTGCAGGTATGGCCAAAAAATTAAATGTAGATTTTGATTATTTTGGTATATGTCTTATCAATGCACGTGGAGAATCTTCTATTAGTAAGCTTCATAAATTATTTAAAAGCTTTGCCATTCCGACGGTAGCACTCTATGACAGAGATGTAATGGATAAGCATAGCAAGTCTCATGTTAATGTCTTTTACACAAATGAAATCTGTTTTGAAATGGATGTAGTATCCCATTTGATTCGACATCATCATCGGGATATATTGGATGCCATTATTCAAGATCTTATTGATACTGGGCGTGGTATGGTAACAAAGGATATGGCCCGTCGCGGTTTTGCTAAGTTAGGGCTTGATGATCATCAAGTGGTACAACGATGTTTGAAAAATATCAAGGCAAAGGATATAGATACATTATTGGCGTACTATTTCTCTTGGTTTTATAGCAATAAAGGTGTGATTGTAGGGCGTAGAATTGCCTACTATATACCGGATCATATGATTCCACCAGCCTTTATTGCGGTTATTGAACGGGCTAAAGTTTTATCTCTAGAATCATCTATTATGAAAATAGGATGATAAGCATATTAAAAACTTTCAATAAACTATATCGAAAAATGTTGACATAGATGCAGTTTTCTTTTATGATTAATGAGGTTAATTTTTCCGAACGGTATTAAGTGTGAGTAGGAGTTAAACATGAAGGAATTTATTAAAGAGTTTAAAGAGTTCGCTTTTAAAGGGAACATGATGGACCTCGCTGTAGGTATGATTATTGGTGCAGCTTTCACAGCATTAGTGAATTCTGTAGTTAGCAATTTGTTCATGCCATTAATCAGTGTGTTCACTGGTGGTATTGATTTTAGCAATCTATATTTGCCATTAAGTGAAGCGTCTAAAGAGGCATTTGTAAATGGTGCTGATATTGCAACAGCTCGCTCTGCTGGTGCTGTATTGCCTTACGGTACATTCATTACTGACCTCATTCAATTCTTAATCTTAGCATTCGTTGTATTCTTAATGATTCGCGCGTTGACGAAGCTAATGCAAAGTGCTAAGAAAGAAGCTGAAGAAGCACCAGCAACTACAAAAGAATGTCCATTCTGTAAAACAGAAATCAATATTGATGCAGTTAAATGTCCTAACTGTACATCTGATTTAAAATAATCAACACACTAAGAAAGAGTTCTAGAAGCATAATGCTTTTAGAACTCTTTTTTGTTGTAACTTAGCCCTGAGTTTTGGTAAATTTCCAATTATAGGATACAATATAGATACATATAGTTTTCGTTGTAAATGATATGTTGTTACAGCATTTAAGAATATATAGAGAAGGGATGAAATGATTATGGAACGTAAACCATTAGTAGTGGTACCGGGCTTAGTGCGACGTGATGCTATTGCCTATTTACAAGAACATGTTGACGTACGTCAGTGGACAGAAAAAACTAAAATGCCTAGAGAGGTTTTAAAAGAATGGTTACGCGATGCTGATGGTTTGTGGTCTATTAATTCCATATCGGTTGATGCGGACCTTGTGAAAGATGCGCCTAATTTAAAGGTCATTGCACAAGCCTCAGTAGGCTATGACAATGTAAAGATTGATGAACTTACGGTGGCGGGCATTCCTTATGGCAATACGCCAGGTGTTCTCAACGAAACCGTAGCAGAACTCGCTTTCACATTGATTGCTACGGCGAGTCGGCGCATTATTGAAAATGCAGCCTTTGTAAAAGAGGGACGTTGGGCACAAAGACCTTCTAATATCAAAGGTTTTGATTTGAGTCGTCGCACATTGGGTATTATTGGTATGGGTGCCATTGGTGTTTCCATTTCTCGACGCGCTCGTGCCTTTGGTATGACCGTTGTATATCATAATCGACATCAACGTAATGACGATAAATTATATAGAACAACATATATGGAATTAGATGAGTTACTTGCTACGAGTGATGTGGTATGTATCATGGCGCCACTTACGGATGAAACGTATCATATGTGCGATGCTGAGTTCTTTAAGAAAATGAAAAAGACCGCATTGTTCGTCAATGTAGGTCGCGGTGCCATCGTTGATACAGATGCACTCATCGATGCCCTTAAAACTGGTGAAATCGATTATGCTGCACTTGATGTAACTGATCCAGAACCATTACCAGCAGATCATCCATTATTGTCCATTGATAACTGTTTAATTGTTCCTCATATTGGTTCGTATACAGATCGGACGCGATATGATATGTCCATGTTGACAGCGAATAATATCATTGCTGGTGTTCATAAAAAACCTCTACAAACATGTGTTAACGAAGAGGTGAATTACAAAAAGCCAGAATTAGATGTAGAATCTGCCTTGGAAGAACTTAAAAATGCCGGCGTTGATGTTACGGATTTCGACTAAACTTTCACGAGAATCTAAAAAATGTGCGGTCCTATATAAAATATGGTAAAATAAAAGAATATTTATCGTATGGAGGTTGTAACGTTGGAACATAAAGATACTGAACAAACTGTAGCTCCTGAAGAAGTTGTATCCATTAACTTTATCGAAGCTGAAATAAATAAAGATAATGAAGAGGGCGTATATGGTGGCCGTGTACATACGCGATTCCCACCAGAACCAAATGGGTATTTACATATCGGTCATGCTAAGTCCATTTGCCTTAACTTTGGGTTAGGCGAAGAATACAAGGGCTTAACCAATTTGCGATTTGATGACACAAATCCAGAAAAGGAAGATGTGGAATATGTAAATTCCATTAAGGCAGACGTGGAATGGCTTGGATTCCATTGGGATGGCGACGTACGCTATGCATCTGATTACTTTGGCAAAATGTATGATTATGCTAAAAAGCTTATCTCCTTGGGTAAGGCTTATGTAGATGATCAAACAGCAGAAGAAATTCGTCAAACGCGTGGCGATTTCTCTACACCAGGTACAAATAGCCCATATCGCGATCGCTCTGTAGAAGAAAATTTAAAACTCTTTGAAGAAATGAAAGAGGGGAAATACAAGGATGGCGAAAAGGTATTACGCGCTAAAATTGATATGGCGGATCCTAATATCGTCATGCGCGATCCTGTATTGTATCGTATTGTAAATGCAGAGCATCACCGTACAGGATCTGAATGGAGCATTTATCCAATGTACGACTTTGCACATCCTATTGAGGATGCTATTGAACGCATTACCCATTCCGTATGTACATTGGAATTTGAAGTGCATCGTCCATTGTATAATTGGGTTCTCGAAGATTGGGAAGACACTGAAAAACCTCGCCAAATCGAATTCGCTCGTTTAAATGTAACAAAAATGGTTATGTCTAAACGCAAATTACGTGCTCTTGTAGAGGCTGGCCTCGTATCCGGTTGGGATGATCCTCGTATGCCTACCATTTCTGGCTTGCGCCGTCGTGGCTATACACCAGAAGCCATCCGTGATTTCTGCGACCGCATCGGCGTAGCTAAGGCTGATAGCACCGTAGATATTGCATTGCTCGAATTCTGTATTCGTGAAGATTTGAAATTAAAAGCTCTACGTCCAATGGTTGTTATCGATCCTGTTAAGGTTATTATCGATAATTATCCAGAAGGTCAAACAGAACCTTGTGTGGTTGAAAATAATCCAGAAAATGAAGAACTCGGTACTCGTGAAGTTATGTTTGGTCGCGAAATTTATATTGAGCGCGCCGACTTTATGGAAGAACCGGTTAAGAAATTCTTCCGCTTGGCTCCGGGAAAAGAAGTACGCTTAAAAGGCGCTTATTTCATTACTTGCCAATCTGTTGTAAAGGATGAAAACGGTACCATTACCGAAATCCATTGTACCTATGACCCTGAAACGAAGAGCGGCAGTGGTTGCACACGTAAGGTAAAGGGTACATTGCATTGGGTTGAAGCTTCTACGGCTGTAGATATTGAAACTCGTTTATATGACTACTTGCTTAAAGAAGAATCCGATGGTAAAGACTTCTTAGCTGATTTTAATCATGAATCGTTACAGGTTATGCACAGTAAAGGTGAAGCAAGCCTTGCTAATACTGTTCCTGGCGATAGATTCCAATTCTTGCGTCAAGGTTATTTCGTAACTGATAAGGATAGCACTGCCGATCATATTGTGGTAAACCGCATCGTAGGTTTACGTGATACATGGGCAAAACAACAAAAGAAATAGTTGTGATTATACCGCCCCTTTAAGGGGCGGTTTTGTTTAGGAGAAAACTATGAAATCAATGATAGCTTTAGCTCTCGCTGGTGTTGTAGCGATGAGCACACCTGTACTTGTTGATGCGGCTAATATTAATGCTAGTAAATATGCCGCTGCATATGGAACGTATAATGGTATGAAACTTAACGAAGGTGTTACGATTTATGCCAATGCGCCAAAGGCTTTGTTCGCCGGCGCAGGTAAAACCGATGTAAAAACGGCTCTTATGCAAGCTGGTGCCAGACGTGCCGAGGTATATACGCTTAACGTAAAACGAGAAAATGAAATGAATTACGCTGTATTTGCGAATGTGGTCGTAGGTGGTAAACATAATCTTGTTAACACCAAGCATGTGAGCACTGATGCCAGTGATGTCGGTAATTTGGTGGCGTCTATCAATGGAGGTAAAGCTGCTGAGCTAGGCCAATATCAAGTGGTGACACCTTTGGCTAAGCACAATAAAACATATGTAGGTGCACTAAAATATACAAGTAAAGATAATAATAATTCTTATAATGAGATTCTTCATGTTGCTGTTTCTGAAAGTAAATACGAGGGCCCTAGTGTGCGATTTATCGCTATAGATGAAGAAAGTGATGCTAAGGTATTTCCTCGCGTGAGCAACTTGCTAACTGGTAAATAATAAATAATTATTGAAATAAATTATCAATTATCTTGACAATATTTCTCATCGAGAGTACTATGTGTATATAGTAATCAATCTCAAGTAATGAGGCGGATTCTATATAGATATGCAACAGGCAGGTACGACTATGATGGATTCAATTGACAATATCATTGGATTTCATTGTGCACCGGCAATTCGAGGCATTAAGATCTCGAATTTGGTTTCTATTCCACGGGACATGAATGAACAAATCCAATTCGTTTTGACTGAATATAATAAAGAGTTTAATGAAAAGGGTTTATTCTTCTTTGAATTATGTCGCTGTAAAGCACGTAGACTATTATTGGTGTTCCGTGAAACACAATTACGAGACTATGTACGGCAACCTGCGGTGATGACATTTTTGAAAGCCTACGGTTATCAAGATAGTATGAGCATTATGGAGATGCTTGAACATTTGCGATATCGTATGGAATCAAGCGTTGATTTCCCTCATGAAATTGGTGTGTTCCTTGGATATCCATTAATGGATGTGAAGTATTTTATTTCTCGTCGCGGTAATGGATACTCTATGTGTGGTGAATGGAAGGTTTACCACGATGTAGTAGATGCACAACGCTCTTTCCTATGTTACAAAGCATGTCGTGAATTTTGTCAAACTCAATTGATGTTGGGAAAAACATTTAGTTCATTGGTCGCAAGAACGGCCTAGGAGGTACAAGATGATTGGTGTAATTTTTTGGTCCGGTACAGGCAATACAGAAAGAATGGCTTATGAAGTAGCTGAAGGTATCAAAGCTGCAGGTCAAGACGTAGAAGTAAAATCCGTTTCTGAAGTATCTGTTGATGAAGCAGCAGCTTACGATAAATTAGCTCTTGGTTGCGCTGACATGGGTGCTGAACAATTAGAAGAAGGTGAATTCGAACCATTCTACACCGAATTAGAAGGTAAATTGAGTGGTAAAAAAGTAGCAATCTTTGGCTCCTATGGTTGGGGGGGCACTTGGTTAGAAGACTGGGGCACTCGCATTAAAGATGCTGGCGGCGAATTAGTAGCTGACGGTGTGGCAATCTTGGGTGAACCAGATGATGACGGCAATGCACAATGCCAAGAATTGGGTAAAACATTAGCTAACGCATAACAACTTCATATTATATAAAGACTATAGCGATGGATGTGACATCGCTATAGTCTTTTTTGTATCTATTTATGGAAAGGTGTACTGCTTTGGTATATAATTAAATAATGTTATTGCAAAGGAGACGCATTATGAAGGACGAGCGATTTATAGTTACCTACCGAATTGAAGCCGACACATATGAAGACGCAAAGTCTATTGCTTGGGCTGTTCAAGTAGAACAAACGATTGAATTTCCTTATGAATTTGTAACTGATCCATATATTAAAAATACAATTACCGGTCGATTGGAATCTCTCGAATCGATGGCGCCAGATTCCGCATATGCAACTGTGGGAGTGATGCCGAATGCAGTGATTGATGCTTCTCGGTATTATCTAGCTCGCATTTCATATCATGTAGATACTACCGCATTAGAAGCAACGCAATTTTTAAATGTTGTATTTGGTAACTCATCGTTACAACCTCATATTTGGGTGGTAGACATAGAACTATGTCCTACATTATTTGACGTATTCAAAGGTCCACGATTTGGATTGCATGGTATTCGTAGATTGGTTGAAACGCCTACAAGACCGATGATTCAGGCTGTAATTAAACCTATGGGAACACCTAATGAAGAACTAGCTCGCATGTGTGCAGCGTATACGCGTGGTGGCGTCGATGTTATCAAGGATGATCATGGCATTACGAACCAATCTTTTTCGCAGTTTAAGGATCGTGTAAGACGATGTGCTGCTGCTGTGCGTGAGATGAATGAAGCACATGGAAAACACGCATTATATGCAGCTAATGTGTCTGGTGATGGCACAGACGTATTAGAACGTGCTTATTTCGCTAAAGAGGCGGGGGCTACGGCCCTTATGGTAGCCACAGGTTTAGTTGGCTCTGGTTGGTTACATAAATTGGCTACTGATGAAAAATTGCGTTTGCCTATTATTCATCACCCTGCTTATTCTGGTGGTTTTGTGAGCCCTGGTGTATCCGGTATTGCCGACTATTTACAGTTGGGGTTCTTGCCTCGATTATTTGGCGCTGATATGATGGTTTTTGTATCCTATGGAGGGCGCTTTACTTTTACCCAAGAGCAATGTAAGCGTATTGCCGCGTATATTAAACATCCTGTAGGATTGGTGAAAGCAGGCTGTCCGGCTCCTGGTGGTGGCGTGACTGATGCGCGCCTTACAGAATTAGTCGAGTTGTACGGAAATGATACGATGTTCCTCGTTGGAGGCGATATGTTCCGTCGTGGACCAGATCTTGAGTCGAATATGGCATATTTTGTTAATCGATTAGAAGAACTGTCACAATTGAAACAATAATAGTTGTGAAAGTTGGACTTTCACTAACGCAATCGTACGGTGATTGAAAGACTTTCACCAATAGAAATAATTAATTATATGGAGTAGTTTAATGAGTGAAACCTCACCTTTAGAGGTCCATGTTCTTGCTAGCGGTAGCAAGGGTAATTGTACAGTTATAAAAAAAGGAAATTCTGTTATATTACATGATGTGGGTATTAGTTGCCGGCGCATCGTTAATGGGCTGAAAGAATTACATATCGATATGAGCCAGGTTGAGGGAATATTTATTAGCCACGAGCATACCGACCATATTGCGGGGCTACAACAACTATTAAAGCGTTTTGATATTCCTGTATATACTAAGCAAGGCACGTGGCGTGAAATCCAAGATAAGTTAATCGTTCCAAAACATCAACTGGTGGAATTGACAAAAGGTAGTTTGGAGCTTGGAAATCTTACGGTGGAACCCTTTAGTGTTAGTCATGATGCGGCAGATCCTATAGGTATCAATGTATATTCTGGCAAGGATAAGGCTACGGTTGTCACCGATACAGGTGTGATTACGGATACTATATTGCACCGATTAGATGGCAGCACATTGCTAGTCTTGGAGGCCAATTATGACCCTCAAATGTTGCGTTTTGGACCGTATCAACCATTTTTAAAGCAACGCGTGGCCAGTGATGAAGGCCATTTGAGCAATGAAATGGCGGCACAGGCCTTACTTATGATGAAACGGCCTGATTTTATGCAGGTCATTTTGGCACATCGCTCTGAAAATAATAATAACCCTATCCTCGTAACGCAGACGATTGGTCAAATGCTCGTCGATGGGGGCGTTAAAATAGGCCCAGAAATGAAATTACAGCATGGCCAACCTAACGAAATAGTATCCATGCAGTCTGTTCATAAAAATTAGAGGTACATCTTGTATGAAGTTTCATGTAATCTGTATTGGTAAATTAAAAGAGGCTTACCTTCGTGAAGGTGTGGCCGAATTTGTAAAACGTATGCGCCCCTATGGAGGCGTTACAATTACTGAATTGAATGAAAGTAAAATAGGGGATAAGCCTAGTGATGCGGACCGTAAACAAGTAGTCGTAGAAGAGGGGCAACGGTTATTAAAGGCTGTTCCTAAATCGGCATACACCGTATTGCTAGATGTATATGGTAAAACGATATCTTCTGAAAATTTGGCCTCTATGGTATCTAAATTAGAGGTGGACGGCATCAGTGATATGGTCTTTATCATAGGCGGTGCCTTTGGCGTTAGTGATGAATTGCGCCGTTCTGTAAAATTTAAGTTATCCTTTAGCCCTATGACCTTTACTCATCAAATGGTTCGATTGTTGTTAGTAGAACAGATTTACCGCAGTGCTAAGATAAATCGCAATGAACCATACCACTGGTGATATACTTAACTAAATATTATTTATATACAATTTATGAAAAAGGAGTTTTCAACTCTAAGGTCGAATAGTATAATAAAGAGTAAAGTTATATGAAGGAGGAATTCCCTATGAAAATCCAAGACGTAATGAATAAATATCCTGTTACAGTTGGTAAAGATGCTCCTATTTCTGATGTAGCAGACTTATTAGTTAAATATAATTTAACAGCTGTTTCTGTAGTGGATGAAGAAAATAAATTGTTAGGTATTATTTCAGAAGGTGACTTGTTATACAAAAAGGTTCGCCCTCATGTACCTCATTATGTAAATGTTTTGGGCGCTAGTATCTATTACAATGGTATTGGTGAATATAATGCACAATTCAAAAAATTGTTAGCATCCCACGTATATGAATTGATGACTAGCGATGTTATTACTACAACACCAGATAAAGATGTAGAAGAAATTGTATCCGTTATGCTTGATCAACATTTGAAAAACGTCCCTGTTGTAGATAAAGAGTACCGTTTGATTGGCATTTTATCTCGTCGTGATATCATTAAATTGATTGCAAAAGATAACTAATTATTTACATATATGCAATACTAAACAGCCACTCCCTATGAGTGGCTGTTTCCTTATAATGCTAAGAATTGCATTGAATTTTCATTTATGATATTATAAGGAGTGCATAATATACTACAGAAATTTGGGCGTTTGCCCTTCAAGGAGGACATATTTTAATGAAAGCAACTGTAAATCCTGTTGATCAACACGTAGTAACTTTAACTATCGAAGTACCTGCAGCAGAAGTAGACAAAGGTATCAAACAAGCGGTAAAACGCATTGCAAACCAAGTAAACATTCCTGGCTT
The DNA here is from genome assembly GCF_000524355.1 of Veillonella sp. ICM51a. Taxonomy (NCBI): domain Bacteria; kingdom Bacillati; phylum Bacillota; class Negativicutes; order Veillonellales; family Veillonellaceae; genus Veillonella; species Veillonella sp. ICM51a. The sequence continues at coordinate 98,522 of NZ_JAPX01000018.1, read as the reverse complement.
CCGTAAAGGCCACGCACCTCGTCGTGTATTGGAAATGAACTTTGGTAAAGAAGCTATCTTGGAAGAAGCATTTGACGTATTGGCTAGCCAAAACTATAGTGCTGCTCTTCGTGAAAACGATATCGTTCCTGTATCTGATCCAGAAACAGAACGCGTACAATTCGAAGAAGGTAAAGATTTAATCTTCAAAGTAACTGTAACAAAACGTCCAGAAGTTAAACTTGGCGATTACAAAGGCTTAGAAGCTACAAAACAAGACGCTACTGTAACTGATGAACAAATCGAAGAACAATTGAACAATATTCGTGAACAACAAGCTAAAATGGTTGTTGCTGAAGAAGGCGCTACAATTCAAAAAGACGACTTCGCAGTAATCGATTTCGCTGGTTCTGTTGATGGTAAACCATTTGATGGTGGCGAAGGTAAATCCTACCCATTACAAATTGGTTCCGGTAGCTTCATCCCAGGTTTCGAAGATCAATTGATCGGCGCAAAAGCTGGTGATGATGTAACTGTAAAAGTAACATTCCCAGAAGACTACTTCGTAGCTGAATTAGCTGGTAAAGAAGCAGAATTCAAAACTCATATCCATGATATTAAACGTAAAGAATTGCCTGAATTGAACGATGAATTCGCCAAAGAAGCAAGCTCTTACGAAACAATTGAAGAATTGAAAAACGATCTTCGCGCTAAAATGGAAGAAGAAGCATCCCGTCGTGCCATCGACACTTACAATGCTGATTTGATCCAAGCAGCTGTTAAAAATGCAACTGTAGATATTCCAGAAGTGATGATCAATGATCGCGTAGAACAAATGATTCAAGAATTGGCTATGAACATGGAAGGCCGTGGCTTGAAACTTGATGACTACTTGAAATTCTCCAATAAAACTATCGAAGATTTACGCACTGAATACAAAGATTCCGCAGCTGAAAATGTACGCGCTGATTTAGTATTGGACGCTATTGCAACTGCTGAAGGTATCGAAGTAACTCCAGATGATATGAATCGCGAAATCTTCATTATGGCTCAAAACTTTGGAGCAGATCCTAAAGAAGTTTGGGATATTATTGCAAAAGAAGGTCGTGTAGCTATGTTAGCAGGCTCTGTAGCTCGCAAAAAAGCAGCTCGATTCATCATCGATAATGCAAAAGGTGCAGAAGCAGCAGAATAATGCTTGCTCACTAGGTACATGAAAAGGTGATTATATGTATGTACCAATCGTAGTTGAACAAGGCGAACGTGGTGAACGTTCGTATGATATTTACTCTCGCTTATTAAAGGATCGCATTATCTTTTTAGGTGGACCTATTGATGATAATGTTGCAAATGCGGTGATTGCCCAAATGCTTTTCCTAGAAGCAGAGGATCCAGATAAAGATATTCATCTATATATTAATAGCCCAGGTGGTGTTGTAACTGCTGGTATGGCTATCTATGACACGATGCAATATATTAAACCAGATGTGTCTACCATTTGCGTAGGCTCTGCTGCAAGTATGGGGGCTGTATTATTGACAGCCGGTGCAAAGGGAAAACGCTTTGCATTGCCTCATGCGCGCGTTATGATTCACCAACCATTGGGTGGTGTACAAGGTCAAGCATCTGAAATCGAAATCCATGCCCGTGAAATTCTTCGTATGCGTGAAGAGTTAAATGGTATCCTAGCAGCTCGCAGTGGCCAAGATATTGAAGTGGTAGCACGTGATACTGATCGTGATAACTTCATGAGTGCCCAAGATGCCGTTGAATACGGTTTGATTGACGAGGTGTTAACTCGCGATACTCTAGAAAGCAAGTAATGGAGGCGCTCATTGGCAAAAGATAAAGATACTATGCGTTGTAGCTTTTGCGGACGCACAAGTGATGAAGTAAGAAAACTAGTGGCCGGTCCTAATGTGTACATCTGTGATGAATGCGTAGAAGTTTGTGAACGCATCATTGAAGATGAACTTGGTGACATCGGTACAGAAGACTTTAAACTAAAAGAATTGCCAACGCCAAAAGAAATTAAAGCTCATCTTGATCAATATGTCATTGGTCAAGATGATGCTAAAGTTTCCCTTGCGGTGGCAGTATATAATCACTACAAACGTCTACAAACAGATAATATGGTAGATGATGTAGAACTACAAAAGTCCAATGTTCTATTTATTGGACCTACAGGTAGTGGTAAAACATTATTGGCTCAAACATTGGCAAAAATGTTAGAGGTTCCATTTGCAATTGCAGATGCAACAAGCTTAACCGAGGCTGGCTATGTAGGGGAAGATGTAGAAAATATTCTATTAAAACTCATTCAAGCCGCCGATTATGATATTGAACGGGCTGAACGCGGTATTATTTACATCGATGAAATCGATAAGATTGCCCGTAAGTCTGAAAATCCTTCCATTACACGTGACGTGTCCGGGGAAGGTGTGCAACAAGCACTTTTAAAAATCTTAGAAGGTACCGTTGCTTCCGTGCCACCTCAAGGTGGTCGTAAGCATCCTAATCAAGAAATGTTACAAATCGATACTACTAATATTCTCTTTATTTGTGGTGGCGCATTTGATGGCATGGATAAGGTTATTACAAAACGTACCGCTAAGAAAACATTAGGTTTTGGTGCTGATGTACAACGTGCTGAAGAACGCGATGTATCTGCGATTCTCAAAGAGGTTGTACCTGAAGATTTATTGAAATTTGGTTTGATTCCTGAATTTATTGGTCGTTTGCCTGTTATGGTAACATTAGACCTATTAGATCGGGATGCATTGGTCCAAATTCTTACAAAACCGAAAAATGCATTGACTAAGCAATATGAAAAAATTCTATCCCTTGATGGTGTAGAATTAACATTTGAAGATGATGCATTAGAAGAAATCGCTGATGAAGCATTACAGCGTAAAACTGGTGCTCGTGGTTTGCGTGCCATTATTGAGAAGGTAATGAAGTATGTTATGTATGAAGTTCCATCTATGGATGATGTGGCAAAATGCATAGTTACCAGAGAAGCCGTAAAGGGCACAGGTGAACCTATACTCAAAAATGAGGCAGACAAAGACATCCAGCTGAAATCGTAATTCGAAGAAACTCATTTCTGTGTAGGAATGAGTTTCTTTTCATAATATAAATCCTTGGAGGACATATGAATTTACTCGAAGTAGGTATTCCTACCGTTCCCCTTAGAGGGATGGTTGTATATCCGAATATCGTGATTCACCTCGATATCGGTCGAGACAAATCCATCAAAGCGGTAGAAGCCGCAATGAACGAAGATCGCATTATGGCAGTGGTATCCCAAAAGGATGATTCTGTAGATGCACCTACCGTTCATGATTTAGCCCAAATGGGTACACTTGTAAAAATTAAACAAATGTTGCGCTTACCAGGTGGTATTGTTCGTGTTCTCGTTGAAGGTATTACTCGTATTCGTGTTATGAACATTACGAGCATGGATCCTTATTATGTAGGGGACTATGAACGTGTAGCATCCATTTTCGAAGATGATGTAGAACTTGAGGCGTATCGTCGTTTAGTACAGTCTAAATTCAATGAATGGGCTGATGAAGCTAAAACGATCACTGAAGAAGGCGTTACACGCGTTATGGAATTGCGTGACCCTTGTGAACTAGCCGATCAAGTAGCATTTATGCTGCCTGTTAATAATGCAAAACGACAAGAGTTACTAGAAGAATTATCTGTTGCAAGACGATTGAACATGATTGTAGGCATTCTTAATATGGAATTACAAATTTCTGATTTGGAAAATTCCATCAACAATCAAGTTCGTCAAGCTATGGAAAAAACACAAAAAGAATATTTCTTGCGTGAAAAAATTCGCGTCATTCATGATGAATTGGGTGATAAGGGCGATCCTGAGGAAGAAGCAGATGAATTAAGAGAACAATTAAAAGCTCTTAATTTGAGCGAAGAGGTTCACAATCGTATCGATAAAGAAATTTCTCGCTATAGCCGCATGCCACAAATGATGCCAGAAGCGACCATTCTTAGAAATTATCTTGACTGGGTGCTAAGTTTACCATGGAACGATGTTACCGATGATCGTCTAGATATCAATGAAGCAAAAGATATTTTAGAGGCTGATCATTATGGCTTAGAAAAGGTTAAGAAACGTATCTTAGAATTCTTGGCAGTTCGCAAATTGACAGGTAAGAATAGCGGTTCCATCCTTTGCTTAGTAGGACCTCCTGGTGTTGGTAAAACATCGTTAGCTTCATCCATTGCTAAAGCGATGAATCGTAAATTCGTACGCGCATCCTTAGGCGGCGTTCGCGATGAAGCTGAAATTCGTGGCCATCGTCGTACATACATTGGCGCATTGCCAGGTCGTATGATTCAGGGCATTAAAAATGCAGGTACACGTAATCCTGTATTCTTGCTTGATGAAATCGATAAATTGGCATCCGATTATAAAGGTGATCCATCTTCTGCATTATTAGAAGTGTTGGATCCGGAACAAAATAGTACATTTAGCGATCATTTTATTGAAATTCCATTTGATTTCTCCGATGTATTCTGGATTACTACGGCGAATGTGGCCTCTAATATTCCAGGCCCATTATTAGACCGTATGGAAATTATTGAGCTTTCAAGCTACATGGAAGATGAAAAATTAGAAATCGCTAAGCGCTATTTAGCACCTAAACAAATCGAAAAGAACGGTTTAAAAGATAATAAAATTAAATTATCTGATGCAGTGTTAAAGAAAATTGTATCCGAATATACTCGTGAAGCTGGCGTTCGTACCTTGGAAAAAACTATCGCTAAAGTATGCCGAAAAATGGCTTACCAAGTAGTAGAACAAGATATTGAAACTCCGAAGGTTTCCGTCAAGAATTTACACGAATACTTAGGCGCACCTATCTTTATCGATCAAGAACGTGAAAAGAAACCTCAAGTGGGCTATGTTAACGGACTTGCTTGGACCTCTGTAGGTGGTGTAGTATTACCTTGTGAAGCGACAACAATGGCAGGGACTGGCAAACTAGCACTAACCGGTAGCCTTGGTAAAGTAATGCAAGAATCCGGTCATGCTGCTATGAGCTATATTCGTCATAATGCAAAATCCTTGAAAATCGATGAAGAATTCTATAAAAAGTTAGACATTCACGTTCATCTTCCAGAAGGGGCAACACCAAAGGATGGTCCTTCAGCAGGGATTACGATGACATTAGCAATGGTATCTGCCTTGACGGGACGTAAGGTGCGCGCTGATCTCGCTATGACTGGTGAAATCACATTGCGTGGCCGCGTATTACCAATTGGCGGTCTTAAAGAGAAATTGTTGGCAGCATTGTTATACGGTGTGAAAGAGGTTTTAATTCCAAAAGGTAATGAAAAGGATATTCCTGAATTACCAGATAGTGTAAAAGAAGGTCTTATCATCACACCTGTTAAGACAATGGATGAAGTTTTAGCAAAGGCACTTGTATAATGCAAAAGAAGAAAAAATCCACAAAACATATGGGGCCAAAACCACAATATACAAGAAAAGAAATTAAGGGGCCTCGCATTATAGCAGCAAAATATAATACATCCTGTGTAAAAGCAGATCAATATCCTGAAGGGGATACGGTAGAAGTAGCCTTTTTAGGACGCTCTAATGTGGGCAAATCCTCATTGATTAATTCCTTATGTAATTATCGTGGCCTTGCTCTTGTGAGTGGACAGCCAGGGAAAACAAAGACGATAAACTATTTTGATATTGAATCAAAAGAGGATATTAGTGAAACTGAAGAACGTCGGTATCACTGGTTCTTAGTTGATTTGCCTGGATATGGTTTTGCAAAGACAAATAAGGATAATCGCAATATGTGGTCATCATTTATATCTGATTATATATTGCATTCTGAACGATTAATGTTATTATGCTTGCTTATCGATGGGCGTCACCCAGAGATGCCTATCGACAAAGTGGCGTTTGATTGGCTCGTTGAGGCCGGTGTGCCTCTTCAAATCGTGGTGACAAAGGTAGATAAGCTCAATACTAAAGAAAAATCCGTAAATTTAGCAAAAGTTAAAGCCATGTATCCAACTGATTCTCCACCGATTATGTATAGCTCATTGAAACATACGGGCCGTGAGTTATTGCAGCAACGAATTAATCAAGTACTAGTAGGGGAGGAAGCATGAGTAATTCAAACCAGTTAGAGATGATGGAACGCATCGCTCTTGATTTAGAGGGTGTTGAACGTGCTCTTGCGTCATCCTTTAACACAGGGTCTGAAGATTTTAATACACTGATTAGACCTTTATCCGAGGCCGGCGGTAAACGTTTGCGCGCGCAATTATGCTTGCTTATTGCCAATGCGGGTACATCGGTAGAGGCAGAACGTATTAAGATTGCAGAAGCTGTAGAAATGTTACACCTAGCGACGTTGATTCATGATGATGTCTTAGATCAAGCGGAAATACGTCGCGGTGAAGAGACAATTCATAAGCACAAAGGCAATAAGGTTGCCATTTTAAGTGGTGACTATTTATTTGCTAAGGCATTCCGTATCGTATCCGAAATGCCACATATGGAATATTTAAAAATCTTTTCTCATATCATCACCTGTCTTGTAGAAGGTGAATTTATGCAAATGGAAGATGTGTATCGCATTGACCAAGGCATAGATCGATATATGACAAAGACGCAAAAGAAAACAGCCGACTTTATGGAGGGCTGCATGGAACTAGGGGGTCTGTTAGGTGGCTGGTCTAGTGATGAAATTATGTACCTAAAACGATATGGTCATGCGTTGGGGATGGCGTTCCAGATTACCGATGATATTATGGATTATCGCGAAACCTCAGACACGACAGGCAAACCTGTGGGGAATGATCTTCGAGAGGGCTTGTTAACCTATCCATTGCTTAGTATCGTTAATGAAAGCAATCAGAATCAGTTGTTGCAAGATATTAAGAACCTTAATCATGGCGGTAATGAACAAGAGATTATCGATTATGTTATCGCTCAGGGTGGTATAGATAATACATTACGGGTCGCACAACAATATTGTGATGATGCGTTATCTGCATTACAATCTATACGTGATTTTGATGGCAAAGAGTTTTTAGTATTAGCTGTTCAAAACTTAGCAGATAGAAAGGTATAATATGGAGGCCTTCGAACCTAAAGATTTCGAATATCCCATAAAGAAACCTTCATTTGATAGCGTAGTTCGACAAAAGCGTCGGGAACAAGCACAAAAAGCAGAACAAGAGCAATATGCCGTGGTAAATACTGAACAGGAAGAGGAGGCTCCAGAGCCGTTATATACGGAGATGGAACAAAAGATGATGGACGAAGCTGCCAATTTATCGTTGGTAGGTCATCTATCAGAACTTCGTAGACGTATTATAATTATGGTTGTTGCTATTATCATAGGAACGGGCATTGCCTATTATTATGTAGACGTATTATTAGATATTTTATTGGCCCCTGCAGGCAAATTGTATTACATGCGACCTACGGAAGCCTTCTTTACATATATGAAGGTATCCATCGTAGGCGGCATAATTTTGGCATCGCCTATCATACTGCATCAAATATGGCTCTTTGTGAAACCAGCATTGACAGTTCGCGAGAAACATCTATCAAACTGGATTTTACCAGTAGCCTTTTTGTTGTTTGTAACAGGTATTTTCTTTTCCTATATCTTAGTATTGCCTGCTGCGGTTAAGTTCTTTATGGGCTTTGCCACCGATGAATTGCAACCGATGTTTTCCATTGGTCAATATATGGACTTTGTATTGGCCTTTGTACTACCGTTCGGCTTTATATTCGAACTGCCATTGGTCATTATCATTATGGGATATTTTAATTTAATTACATCCCAATTCTTAAAAAAGAAACGCAAAATATTTATTTTGCTTTCCTTTATTATAGGTGCAGTAATTTCACCTACACCGGATATGTTCTCACAAACCATGATTGCATTGCCGATGATATTATTATATGAAACTAGCCTCTTTGTGTTAGCTAAAGTGATGAAACGATAAGTACTTACTTTCAGGAGGAACGATGAAAACCTACGAAAATTTAACCACCTACAATCCTGGTGAAATCGAAAGTAAATGGTATTCCTATTGGGAAAACCAAGGTTACTTTCACGAAGAAGTAGACACTGACAAGGAACCATTTAGCATTGTATTACCACCTCCAAATGTAACAGGTATGTTGCATATGGGGCATGCGCTAGATAATACATTACAAGATATCTTGATTCGTTTTAAACGTATGCAAGGTTACAATGTATTATGGATGCCTGGTACAGACCATGCTGGTATTGCTACACAAATCAAGGTAGAAGAAATGCTCGCTAAAGAAGAGGGCAAATCTCGCTATGATTTAGGTCGTGAAAAATTCGTAGAACGCGTTTGGAAATGGAAGAAAGAATATGGCGATACCATTGTTAAACAAATTCGCAGCTTAGGTGCATCCTGTGACTGGAGCCGTGAACGTTTTACATTGGATGAAGGATACTATCATGCAGTACGTGAAGTATTTGTAAGCCTTTATGAAAAAGGTTTGATCTATCGTGGTGAACGCATCATCAACTGGTGCCCTCGTTGTGCAACAGCGTTGTCTGATGTAGAGGTAGAACACGAAGATGAGCACGGTCATTTATGGCATATTAAATATCCTGTAAAAGGTGAAGAAGGTCGCTTTGTTATCGTTGCGACAACACGTCCTGAAACAATGTTCGGCGACGTAGCGGTAGCAGTAAATCCTGAAGACGACCGTTATAAAGATTTAATTGGTAAAACATTAATTTTGCCATTTGTTGATCGTGAAATTCCTGTTATTGCTGATGACTATGTAGATGCAAGCTTTGGTACAGGTTGTGTAAAAATTACACCAGCCCATGACCCTAACGACTTTGAAATGGGTCAACGTCACAACTTAGAATCCATCGTTGTTATGAACAATGATGCGACAATGAACGAAGGTGCTGGTAAATTTAACGGCATGACACGCGAAGAAGCGCGTAAACAAGTGGTAGCTGAGCTTGATGAATTAGGATTGCTAGAAAAAATCGAAGATCATGACCATGCGGTTGGCCATTGTTCCCGTTGTAAAACAATTATTGAACCAATGGTTTCTAAACAATGGTTCGTAGATATGAAACCTCTTGCAGAGCCAGCATTGAAGGTTGTAAAAGATGGTGAAGTTCAATTCGTTCCTGAACGTTTTACTAAAACATATGTAAATTGGCTCGAAAACATCCGCGACTGGACGATTTCTCGTCAATTATGGTGGGGTCATCGTATTCCAGCGTGGTATTGTGATGACTGTGGTGAAACGATTGTTAGCCGTGAAGACATTACAGAATGCCCTCATTGTCATGGACATGTAACACAAGATCCAGATGTGCTTGATACATGGTTTAGTTCTGGTTTATGGCCATTTGCTACCATGGGTTGGCCTAAAGATACAGCAGAGCTTAAACAATGGTATCCAACAAGTGTACTCGTAACTGGTTATGATATTATCTTCTTCTGGGTTGCTCGTATGATTTTCATGGCTCTTGAGTTTGAACATGAAATTCCATTCAAACATGTATTTATTCATGGTCTTGTACGCGATAGCCAAGGCCGCAAGATGAGTAAATCCTTAGGCAATGGTATTAATCCATTAGATGTAATCGGCGAATATGGTGCTGATGCATTGCGCTTTACACTTGTAACAGGTAATACACCGGGCAATGATATGCGTTTCTACATGGAACGTGTGGAAGCAAACCGCAACTTTGCAAATAAAATTTGGAATGCTTCTAAATTCGTTCTCATGAATTTGACGAATTATGATGAAAGTTTCGTTCCTACTGAGGCTGATTTAACATTGGCTGATAAATGGATTGTCGAAAAATACAATGAAACCGTAGCAAGTATTACTGCAAATCTTGATAAATTTGAGCTTGGTGAAGCGGCTAGCTCCGTATATGATTTCATTTGGAATACCTATTGCGACTGGTACATTGAACTTGCAAAACCTCGTTTGTATAGCGATGCTAATGAACGCGATCGTCGCACTGTACAATATTTGCTTGTAACAATCTTGCGTCATATGCTTGAATTGTTGCATCCATTTATGCCATTCGTTACAGAACATATTTGGCAACACTTGCCTCATGAAGGTGAAAGCATTGTGATTGCTAAATGGCCAGAAGCATTAGCTTTCACAAATCTTACAGAGGCTGCACATCAAATGGAAATCATGATGGATGCTATTAAAGGTATTCGTAACATGCGCGCCGAAATGAATGTACCTTTGGGCAAAAAAGCCGAAGTTATCGTAGCACCGACTGATGCGTCTATTGCTGAGGCCGTTGCAGAGCATAGCGATTATTTCGTAACACTTGCATGGGCTGAAAAGGTAACTATTCTAGGTGCTGATGATCCAAAACCTGAAAATGCAACCGTAACTGTTGTAAATGGTATGGAAGTATATCTTCTCTTGAAGGATCTTATCGATGCAGATAAAGAAAAAGAACGTATCGAAAAAGAAAAAGGTCAAATGCAAAAAGAAATTGCACGCTTAGAAGGTAAATTGAGCAATCAAGGTTTCCTTGCAAAAGCACCAGAAGCAGTTGTAGCAAAAGAAAAAGAAAAACTAGAAGAATATAAACAAAAACAACAAGCGTTGTTAGAACGTGAAGAATTCTTAAAAACCTTATAGGAGGTTTATATGACATACGAAGAAGCCTTAACGTATTTAGAAGATACCTCATCCTTTGGCATAAAACCGGGGTTAGAGCGTATTCGTGCATTATTGCAAGCGTTGGGGAATCCTGAACGAGATTATAAAATCATTCATGTTACGGGTACAAATGGTAAAGGTTCTGTAACAACCTATATTTCGTATGCTCTATTTACCAGTGGATTACGGGTGGGGCGATTTACATCGCCTCACCTTGAATCTTATACGGAGCGTATAGAAATTAATGATGTTCAAATTAGCAAAGACGCTTTTGGCAATTTGATCGATTGTGTTCGACAAGGCGTAGATAAGATCATTGCTGATGGGGTAGAGCCACCTACGCAATTTGAAATTCTAACGGCCGCAGCATTCCTATTCTTTAAAGAACAAGGTGTAGACTATGCTGTTGTAGAAGCTGGCTTGGGTGGATTACTGGATTCAACGAATGTTGTGACACCATTGGTTTCCGTTATTACTAATGTTACCCTTGATCATCAAGCGTATTGTGGCAATACGGTTGAAGAGATTGCCAAGCATAAGGCGGGCATTATAAAAGAAGGTGTTCCTATTGTAACGGCGGCTCAAGAAGGACCATTAAAGGTCATTGAAGAGACAGCTGAAGAAAAACATGCTCCATTATATGTGTTTAACAAAAAGTTTGGTATCGATAGCCGTAGTGTAGTGCCTGGTGGGCAATTGATTACGGTCAGTGCTATTGGCGCACCGCCTGCTATGTTATTTACAACGATGGCTGGGATTCATCAATCTGTCAATTTGGCTTGTGCATTACAAGCTGTACGCCTAGTTATGGAACATGATGATGCTATTAGTGAAGAAACAATGCGCGAAGGCTTTGCCCGTGCCACTTGGGCTGGTCGTTTTGAGATTAAAAAAACGTTGGATCGGACATTTATATTTGATGGTGCCCACAATGCAGCCGGCGCAGAATCTTTCGGCATGACTTACCATGAATTATTTGGAGATACGCCAAAAACAATGGTGATGGCTATTTTGTCAGATAAGGATGAAATGGGTATTATTCATGAAGTTGTAAAACCAAAAGATACAGTCATTGCAGTGGCTGCACCAACACCACGTACAGAGGTGCCAGAGAAATTGGTAGAAACCGTTCGGCAATGTGTGAAAGGGGTAGTGGCACAGACAGAAGATTCTGTGAGCAGTGCTCTTGATTTAGCATTACAATCGACACAAGATGGAGATATCATTGTTGTGTGTGGATCGTTATATATTCTTGGCGAAGCTCGCGGTTGGTTACAGAACCGTATGAGCCACTAGGTAATCGTTATGGAACACTCATTATTTCCAACGGAAACAAAGTTGAAGTTTTATATTGAACGACTCATTTATGGTGTGGCTATTGCCATGCCTCTACAACCGATGGTAGGGGATGTGCTCTTGTGGTTGGCCGTTGGGCTTGCCATTGTCGATTTAATACGAAGTCGTAGTCTTAGCTTGCCTACGGGCGGGTTGTCTTGGACTGTTATGTTTTTCGTCCTTTGGACGGGCGTATCAGCTGCCCTTTCCGATAATGCGCAATGGGCTTTGACAAGTTGGTTTTATCAGATTGTGGCCGGTGGCGGTATTTATTATTTAGTACGTACCTATATTAGTACGCCAAAACAGTGGCGTTATTTTCTTCAATGTACATTGGGAACGGCGATTCTCGTTTGTTGCATAGGTGCTTATGAATATATTTTTATTCCTAATCATCATATAAAGGAATGGGTTGATGCCATCCAATTTCCAAAATTAATGCGACGCATGTCGTCAACATTGACGAATCCCAATCTGTTGGGCGCTTACTTGTTGATGATTCTAAGCGTTAGTATTAGCTATTTATTGGTTTACTGGAAGGGCTTATCCGATAAAATCTTATCGGAGGAATATAAGAAACAAATCTACATGATGATTCCCATAGCATTAATACTTTTTGTTACCATGCTATTAACGTATTCACGTGGCATATGGATCAGTTTTGGTGCCATGATTATTTACTGGGGAATTTTTGTAGAACGTCGTTTATTATTATCCTTGTTAGCTATCCCCATCATTCTATATTTTTATGATGGAGAAATTGCTACTCGTCTTTGGTCTATATTCCAAGGTCATGATACATCGGCTGATTTACGATGGGCCTTGTGGGATAGCACGATGTACATTGTTCGTGAAAATCCTGTGTGGGGGATTGGGTGGAATACATTTTACTTAGTATATCCAGAATATAATTATTATATTCAAGGTCCTAATGTATTGATGTATCACGCTCATAATTTATACCTTAATATGTTGGCTGAAATAGGCATACCAGGACTTATCTCCTTTATAACTGTATTAATAGGTCATGTGGTTACATCTATACGTCTAAAAGGTGATGTGTTCCGTAAGGCTGCCTCCATCGGTGTCGGTGCTTTAGCAGTTGGTGTTCTTGTGAGCGGTTTGTCCGATTTTGAATTATATAGTCACCAAGTAACGATTACATTCTGGTTATTACTAGGATGGGTAGGTGCTTTTGTGAAAGTTCAACAAAATCAGACTAAAATCAATCATAATTAAAACGCATCGAAAAAAATCGAAGTTGTTGTATTATGTATAATAAGAATTAGAATAAGAGTGAATTGAAGAGAATCTATATATTGTATAGAAATTCTTCGATTCACTCTTTTTTAACTATATATATGAAATTATAAAAATATATCTATAATTCCTGAGAGTTATAACGATGTGAATTTAATTTATCTAAAAAATGGAAAATCCATGACTTTTAGTCATAATGACCCATAAATATGTGACAAAAAATACATTTTATGCATATAAGTTGACAATGCGATTGTAAAAGCATACGATGAAGTTGGTTTAAGGAACGGTTTAGACCAAGAGATTGATCAACTGTCGTTTAACAAGGTGATTTTAAGGAGATGGTACGATGATAGACATCAAAGATCGCGTTAAAAATGCGGCCCTCCAAGGCAAAATTGTCACAGCTTATGAAGCAGCTCAAATGATTAACCACAATGATAAAGTTGGTATTTCCGGCTTTACTCCATCTGGTTATGCAAAAGCTGTACCATTGGCTTTGGCTGAACGAATGGAAAAAGAACCATTCAAAATTGATTTATGGACAGGTGCTTCCGTAGGTGATGAAGCCGACGGTGCATTAACACGTGCACATGGTATTAACCGTCGTTTCCCTTATCAAACAAATGGGGATACACGCAAAGCTTTAAATAGCGGCGACATCAAATACGTTGATATGCACTTAAGTACAATGGCGCAAAATGTACGCTATGGTTTCTTTGGTGATTTAGACGTAGCTATCGTAGAAGTTTGTCAAATCAATGAAGATGGCTCTTTAGTACCTACAACATCTGTTGGTAACTCTCCAACATTTGTTAGCCAAGCTAAAAAAGTTATCGTAGAAGTAAACGTATCTCAACCATTATCTTTGGTTGGTATGCATGATATCTACGAACCACTTGATCCACCATATCGCAAACCAATTCCATTGGAACATGCTGGTGATCGTATTGGTACTGATGCAATTCCTTGTGACCCAGACAAAATCATTGCAGTAGTTCCTTGTGATGTTCCTGATACTACAAGACCTTTGGCACCTATCGATGATGATGCAAAAGCAATGAGTCAACACCTTATCAAATTCTTTGAACAAGAAATCGGTGAAGGTCGTTTACCTGAAAACTTGCTTCCATTGCAATCTGGCGTAGGTTCTGTAGCAAATGCAGTAATCAGCGGATTGGCTCAAGGCCCATTCAAAGATTTGTCCATTTATACAGAAGTAATCCAAGATGGTATGTTTGACTTAATCGATGCAGGTAAAGTAACTGTATGTTCCGGTACTGCATTAAGTCCTTCTCCAGATGGGTTGAAACGTTTCTATAATAACATCGATGAATATCGTAAAAAGATTATTCTTCGTCCACAAGAAATTTCTAACAACCCTGGTATTGCTCGCCGTATTGGTGTCATTGCCATGAATACCGCTATCGAATTTGATATTTTTGGCAATGTAAACTCTACTCATATTATGGGTAGCAAAATGATGAACGGTATTGGCGGATCTGGTGACTTTGCACGTAGTGCATATCTCACTATTTTCTGTACTAATTCCGTTGCAAAAGGTGGCGACATCAGTTCTATCGTTCCATATGTATCTCATGTGGATCACCCAGAACATGACACTATGATTTTCTGTACAGAACAAGGTGTTGCTGACTGCCGTGGTTTGAGCCCAGTGGAAAGAGCTCGTTTGATCATTGAAAAATGTGCTCACCCAGACTACAAACCAATGTTAACTGAATACCTCGAAAAAGCACTCGCTGCAACTAAAAATGCCCATACACCAATGTTGCTCGACGAAGCTCTTTCTTGGCATAAACGCTTCACAGAAACTGGAAGCATGAAAAAATAACCTGTTTTTTTAGGAGGATGATGAAAACATGGCTTACGAAAACCTTAAAGCCCAAATTGCTGAGTACAATAAACTTTGTGACGAAAAGTGTGTAAAAACTCCAGAACGTCAAAACTTGAAATACAACCGCGTGTATACACCAGTTGATATTGAAGGCTTTGATTATGAACGTGATTTGGGTATGCCTGGTGAATATCCATATACTCGTGGCGTACAACCTACAATGTACCGTGGTCGTTTCTGGACTATGCGTATGTATGCTGGTTTCGCAACAGCTGAAGAATCTAACAAACGTTACCGTTACCTTATCGAATCCGGTGCAACTGGTCTTTCCTGTGCATTCGACTTACCTACACAAATCGGTTATGACTCTGATGACGTTATGGCTGAAGGCGAAGTTGGTAAAGTAGGTGTAGCGATTGACTCCTTGGCAGATATGGAAATCTTGTTCAACGGCATCGACCTTGGCAAAGTATCCACTTCTATGACAATCAACGCTCCAGCATCCGTTTTGTTGGCAATGTATATCGCAGTAGCTGAAAAACAAGGCGTACCTTCCACAGAATTGAAAGGTACAATTCAAAATGATATTTTGAAAGAATACGCAGCTCGTGGTACTTACATTTTCCCTCCAAAACCATCCATGCGTTTGATCACTAATATCTTTGAATATTGCTCTCAATACGTTCCAAAATGGAATACAATTTCCATTTCCGGTTACCATATCCGTGAAGCAGGTTCCACAGCAGCACAAGAAATCGCATTTACAATTGCTGATGGTATCGCATACGTAGAAGCAGCTTTGAAAGCTGGTCTTGATGTTGATACATTCGCTGGTCGTCTTTCCTTCTTCTGGAATGCTCATAACAATGTACTTGAAGAAGTTGCTAAATTCCGCGCATCCCGTCGTTTATGGGCAACTATCATGAAAGAACGTTTTGGTGCTAAAAAACCAAAATCCATGATGCTTCGTGTACATACTCAAACAGCTGGTTCCATGTTGACTGCACAACAAGTTGATAACAACATCGTTCGTGTTGCTCTTCAAACTGCAGCTGCTGTAATGGGCGGTACTCAATCCTTACATACAAACTCCCGTGACGAAGCATTGGCTCTTCCTACAGAAGCATCTGTACAAGTAGCTCTTCGTACACAACAAATCGTGGCTTACGAATCTGGTTTAGCAGACGTAGTTGACCCATTGGGCGGTTCCTACTATGTAGAAGCTATGACTAACGCTATCTATGACGAAGCTATGGCTTACATCAAGAAAATTGATGAAATGGGCGGCGCTGTAGTAGCAATCGAAAAAGGCTACATCCAAAAAGAAATCCAAGAATCCGCTTACAAATGGCAAATGGAAGTTGAATCTGGCTTGCGCACAATCGTTGGCGTAAACAAATTCCAAGTTGAAGAAGAAGCTCCAAAAGACTTGCTTCGCGTAGACGCTTCCGTAGGTGTAAACCAAGCTAAGAAAACTCAAGCAGTTCGCGCTAACCGCGATCAAGCAGCAGTTGACAAAGCTTTAACTGATTTGAAAGCTGGCGCAGCTGACGAAAACGTTAACTTGATGCCATTAATTCTTGCAGCAGTTAAAACATATGCTACTTTGGGTGAAATTTGTAATGTATTGCGCGAAGTATTCGGTGAATACCAAGCTCATTCCACATTATAATATCGGCTAATTTCGGAGGTAATTATCATGGCAGAAAAACGTATTAGAGTAATCGTAGCAAAACCAGGTCTTGATGGTCATGACCGTGGTGCAAAAGTTGTAGCACGCGCACTTCGCGATGCTGGTTTCGAAGTAATCTACACAGGTCTTCGTCAAACTCCAGAACAAATCGTAGAAGCAGCACTTTCTGAAGACGTTAATGTAGTTGCATTATCCCTTCTTTCCGGTGCTCACAACACATTGTTCCCTAAAATTGTTGAACTTTTGAAAGAAAAAGGCATGGGCGATGTATTAGTAATCGGCGGTGGCGTTATTCCTGATGCTGATATCCCTGGCTTGAAAAAAGCTGGCGTAGCAGCTGTATTCACACCTGGTACTCCAACTGGTGATATCGTTAACTTCATCAAGGAAAACGTAAAATAATTAACTGGGCAAGAGAGGGGCTCAACTGGAATGGTTGGCTCCCCTCTATTCCCATATTCTAAGATAGGTGGTGAGGCGAATGGATTTAGTTAAAGGCCTCTTTGAAGGCTCAAGACTAGCCTTAGCACGGTCCATCACTGCTGTAGAAAACGAGTATGAAAATGCCATCGATATTATGAAGGCAATTTACCCTAAAACGGGTAATGCACGTATTCTCGGTATAACTGGTGCCCCTGGTGCTGGTAAAAGTACTTTGACAGATAAGGTTGTTAAACATTATCTAGATCAAGGTAAAAAAATCGGCATCGTTGCCATCGACCCAACTAGCCCATTCTCTGGTGGTGCTATTTTGGGGGACCGTATTAGAATGAATGATTTAACATTAAATGAAAATGTATTCATTCGAAGCATGGGGACACGTGGTAGTCTTGGTGGTTTATCCAAAAAGACTGCAGACGTTGTAAAATTAATGGATGCCTTTGGCATGGACTTGATTATCATTGAAACAGTAGGTGTAGGTCAATCCGAAGTAGATATCGTAAAAAATGCAGATACTACATTGGTTGTTCTTGTTCCTGGTCTCGGTGATGATATCCAAGCTATTAAAGCGGGTATTCTTGAAATCGGCGATGTATTTGCTATCAATAAAGCTGACCGAGATGGTTGCGATCGTTTGAATGTTGAAATTGAAATGATGCTTGACCTAGATTCTCGTGAAGTAAAATGGCGCCCACCAATTAAGCGCACAATTGCTAGTAAAGACCAAGGCGTAGATGAACTTATCGAAGCCTTAGATGAACATTTTGAGTATCTTGAAGATTCCGGTGAATTGGAATCTCGTCGGGCAGAACGTACTCGCGATGAAATCATCGCAATGATTAATGAACAAATTGGTCGTTATGTAGCTGATAAAATCATTACAAGCGACGAATTTAATAGCCAAGTGGCAGCTGTTAATGAACGCGAAAGCGATCCATACACAGTTGTTAACGGCGTAATGACAAACGTGCTAAAGTAGACGGCGACTACATAGCATTAGAGATTTAGCCTTATAAAGGAGATAATCGAAATGGCTTTTAAAGTATTACAAGTGGATCACATCGGTATTGGTGTTAATGATTTAGCAGCAACTAAAGAATTTTACAAAAATGCTTTGGGAATTCAACATCTTCCTGAAGATGAAGTAGTAGAAGAACAAAAAGTAAAAGTATCCTTCTTCCCATGCGGCGATGCTGAATTAGAATTCTTGGAAACTACTACTCCAGACGGCCCTATCGGTAAATTCATCGAAAAAAATGGTGGTCGTGATGGTATCCAACACGTTGCTTTGCGTGTAGATAATATTGAAAATGCTATTGCTGATCTTATGGCGAAAGGTATTCGTATGATTGACGAAAAACCTCGTTATGGTGCTGGCGGTTCCTCTATTGCATTCGTTCATCCTAAAGCTACAGGTGGCGTATTACTTGAACTTTGCCAACGAATGAAATAAAATATTATTGTAACAAGTTTTTATGGAGGTGCTGACATGCAAACAGTGCAAGAAAAAATTGAGTTGTTGCACGAAAAACTAGCAAAAGTTAAAGCTGGTGGCGGTGAAAAACGCGTTGAGAAACAACATTCTCAAGGTAAAATGACTGCTCGTGAACGTTTGGCTAAATTATTCGATGACAACTCTTTTGTTGAACTTGATCAATTCGTTAAACATCGTTGTGTTAACTTCGGTCAAGACAAAAAAGAATTACCAGGCGAAGGTGTAGTAACTGGTTATGGTACTATCGATGGTCGTTTGGTATATGCATTCGCACAAGACTTCACTGTAGAAGGTGGTTCTCTTGGTGAAATGCACGCTGCTAAAATCGTTAAAGTACAACGTTTAGCAATGAAAATGGGTGCTCCTATCGTTGGTATCAATGATTCCGGCGGGGCTCGTATTCAAGAAGCTGTAGATGCTCTTGCTGGTTACGGTAAAATTTTCTTTGAAAATACAAATGCATCTGGCGTTATTCCACAAATTTCCGTAATCATGGGACCATGTGCAGGCGGTGCTGTATATTCTCCAGCATTGACTGACTTCATCTACATGGTTAAAAACACATCTCAAATGTTCATCACTGGTCCTGCAGTTATTAAATCTGTAACTGGTGAAGAAGTAACAGCTGAAGATCTTGGTGGCGCAATGGCTCACAACTCTGTGTCTGGTGTTGCTCACTTCGCAGCTGAAAATGAAGATGATTGCATCGCTCAAATCCGCTACTTGTTAGGTTTCTTACCTTCTAACAACATGGAAGATGCTCCATTGGTAGATACAGGTGATGACCCAACTCGTGAAGATGAAGGCTTAAACAGCTTGTTACCTGATAACAGCAACATGCCTTACGACATGAAAGATGTTATCGCAGCTACTGTAGATAATGGCGAATACTATGAAGTACAACCATTCTATGCTACAAACATCATTACATGCTTCGCACGTTTTGATGGTCAATCTGTTGGTATCATTGCTAACCAACCTAAAGTAATGGCTGGTTGCTTGGACATCAACGCATCTGATAAATCTTCCCGTTTTATCCGTTTCTGTGATGCTTTCAATATTCCAATCGTTAACTTCGTTGACGTTCCTGGTTTCTTGCCTGGCACAAATCAAGAATGGGGCGGTATCATTCGTCATGGTGCTAAAATGTTGTATGCTTACTCTGAAGCAACAGTACCAAAAATTACTGTTATCACTCGTAAAGCATACGGTGGTTCTTACCTCGCTATGTGTTCCCAAGATTTGGGCGCTGATCAAGTATACGCTTGGCCTACATCCGAAATCGCTGTAATGGGTCCTGCTGGTGCAGCTAACATCATCTTCAAAAAAGATGAAGATAAAGACGCTAAAACAGCTAAGTACGTAGAAGAATTCGCAACTCCTTACAAAGCTGCAGAACGTGGCTTCGTTGATGTTGTAATCGAACCAAAACAAACTCGTCCAGCTGTTATCAATGCGTTGGCTATGCTTGCAAGTAAACGTGAAAACCGTGCTCCAAAGAAACATGGTAATATTCCATTATAATTCGATTCGGTAATCATATCATCGAATTTGGGAGATACCTTTCTTTATTTATTTTTTAGAAAGGGGAATGATTATGGAAGGACAAGCAGTTACTACCAATCCCTGGTTAATCATGGCCATTAATATGACAGTTGTATTTGTTGTGTTGATTCTTTTAGGCGTTTTGATGACAATCGTTCATTTGATTGACCCTACGAAAAAGAAAAAAGAGGCACCGGCAAGTGCTCCTGTTGCAGCTCCTGCAGCTACTCCAGTGGCTACACCAAGTGCATCTGCTCAAAATGAGGATGAAGTAGTAGCAGCTATCGTGGGTGCCATTGTGGCGATGGGGTACTCATCTGAACAAATTGCATCTATTCGACCTACAGCAACTAGTGCTAAATGGCGCTTGGAAGGTCGTTTAAGCGGTAGAAATTAATATTTTTTTAGGAGGCATTTGTCATGAGCAATGCTACAAAAGCTAACGGTAAGGCACCATCTCAAGATGTTGTTGCAGTTATCGTTGGCGCATTAGCGGCAATGGGTTATTCCGCTGATCAAATCGCGCATATCCGTCCAATCGTAAGCTACAATTGGAAAATGGAAGGTCGCTTACGCGGTAATCGATAAGATTAACGTTTTTAGGTAATCGATAGGATTATCAGAACTATATGTGTAAATGAAATTTAAGTATTGTGTAGATATACACATTTTGGAGGAATTTAAGATGAAAAAATTCAACGTTACAGTAAATGGCACAGCATATGATGTAGAAGTTAATGAAGTAAAAGCTGCAGCTCCTGCAGCAGCTCCTAAAGCAGCTCCAGCAGCAGCTCCTAAAGCAGCTCCTGCACCAGCACCAGCTCCAGCTGCAGCAGCAGCTCCAGTTCCAGCAGGTGCTGAAACTGTAAAAGCTCCAATGCCTGGTAAAATCCTATCTGTAGCAGTATCCGCTGGTCAAGCAGTTAAAAAAGGCGAAACTTTGTTGATTCTTGAAGCTATGAAAATGCAAAACGAAATCGCAGCTCCTCATGATGCTGTAGTTGCAGAAGTTCGCGTAGCTGCTAACCAAACTGTATCCACTGGCGATGATATGGTTGTTCTTGGCTAATACCAAGTGTTGTCTTATGGCGCGGCTGCGCCGCGTCATATAACAATTTAATATTTGTGAAAGGGGAACGCATATGGAGGCTTTTGCTGTTGCGATTCAATCCGTTATAAATGATAGCGGGTTCCTCGCATTTACAACATACAATGCTATTATGATTCTTGTAGGTTTGATCCTATTGTATTTAGCATTTGCTAGAGAGTTTGAACCATTATTGTTGGGTCCGATTGCGTTTGGTTGTGTACTTGCTAATATCCCTCGTAACGGCTTTGAAGAAGGCGTTATGGCGCTTATTAGTGCTGGTATCTCTCAAGAAATCTTCCCACCTCTAATTTTCCTTGGTGTAGGTGCAATGACTGACTTTGGTCCGCTTATTGCTAACCCTAAAACATTGTTGTTAGGTGCTGCTGCACAAATCGGCGTATTCGTTGCGTTAGGTGGCGCTATGATGCTCGGCTTTACAGCTCAAGAAGCTGCAGCTATTGGCATCATCGGTGGTGCAGACGGTCCTACATCTATCTACTTAGCTACTAAATTAGCTCCTCATTTATTAGGTGCTATCGCGGTTGCCGCATATTCTTATATGTCCTTGGTACCGTTGATTCAACCACCTGTAATGAAATTATTCACTACGCAAAAAGAACGTGAAATTGTAATGGAACAATTGCGTGAAGTTACACGTTTTGAAAAAATCGTATTCCCAATCGTTGCAACAATCTTCATTTCTTTATTGCTTCCTTCCATTACATCCCTTTTAGGTATGTTGATGTTAGGTAACTTGTTCCGTGAATCTGGTGTAACTGAACGTTTGTCCGATACATCTCAAAATGCGTTGATCAATACTGTTACTATCTTCTTAGCAACTGGTACTGGTTTAACAATGAGTGCGGAACACTTCTTAAGTTTGCAAACTCTCCTTATCATCTGCTTAGGTTTGGTTGCATTCATCGGTGGTACAGCTGGTGGCGTATTATTTGGTAAATTAATGAGCTTAGTCGATGGTGGTAAAACAAATCCACTTATTGGTTCTGCTGGTGTATCTGCAGTTCCTATGGCAGCTCGTGTATCCCAAGTAGTAGGTGCTAAAGCTAACCCAGCAAACTTCTTGCTCATGCATGCCATGGGTCCTAACGTAGCTGGCGTTATTGGTACAGCAGTAGCAGCAGGTACAATGCTTGCTATGTTGTCTAGCCACTAATAGTTTAATAATTATTCACCAAGGTGTGCCTATATAGGTACACCTATTGGTGAATAAAAAATCCCTTATATCGTATGTAAACATACAGAAAAGGGGTATATTAGCAATAAATGCTTTGTCAGATCGGTCATTATGTGATGAGCAAGAATTTCACTAAATAACCTTCTAGTGCTTTCAAAATAGTAGAGGTGGTCATCTTGTTATCAATTGAATTAAAAATACTGATTTGTTTCGTATGGGCATTTATTGTTTTTTTAGTTACTGCACTGATTATTGGTGTTGAACGTAAATCACTTTGGTTCCAAAGAAGAACTAAATATTCTTGGTTTAATCGCCGAGGATTTCTAGGAGAAGCATTACTTTTTGGATATCCCAAAACGAGAGAAGGGTATGGGGTTACTTTCTTGATGGCTTGTGCTATCAGCATCGTAGGCTATATTCTATACCTCATATAACTACAATCAGTGCATTTCTCTGAAGGGAGATGATGATGTATGGGTGCTGCAGAACAAACCTTAATCGTCCTTGCAGTCATGGCTGTTTTATTCGTTACGGAAATTATTCCTTTAGCTATTACTTCTTTAGGCGGTGCCATTACACTAGGCCTTATGGGGATTATTACTCCTAAGGTTGTATTCTCTGGTTTATCTGATAGTACAGTTGTGTTGTTTGCAGGCATGTTCGTTGTAGGTGCTGCGTTGTTCTACACAGGTTTAGCCCAAAAGATTGGTGAAACCGTAGTTTCTCATGCAGGCACTAGTGAAAACGGTTTAATGCTTGCTATCATGCTTGTTACAGCTACTATGTCCGCATTCTTATCTAACACTGGTACAACAGCTGCTTTATTACCTGTAGTTGTTGGTATCTGTGCTGTTGCTAAGATTCCTGCATCTCGCCAATTGATGCCATTAGCATTTGCTGCTGGTATCGGTGGTATCATTACAATGGTTGGTACACCACCAAATATCATTGTAAGTGGTACATTATCTAAATTTGGTATTGAACCATTTGGTTTCTTCGAATTTGCATGGATTGGTATTCCTTTGACTATCGCTACTATCGTTTTCATGATGCTTATTGGTAAACATTTGTTACCTAAACATGAAATTGCAGATGCTGGTGAAGTTGAACAAGAAGTGGCAGCAGAAGATATTTCCAATGATCCAAAGAAACAATTATTCTCTGGTATTATTCTTTTAGGCGTAATCATCGCTATGATTTTAGGTCAACCATTAAAAGATAACTTTGGTATTAACTTACCATTGAGCATGGTTGCTGTTATTGGCGCAATGCTTTGTGTATTAACAGGTTGTTTAAACGAAAAACAAGCGTATACGTCTATCGACTGGGTAACAATTTTCTTATTTGCAGGTATGATGCCAGTTGCCACTGCACTAGATCAATCTGGTGCAGGTAAAATGATTGCTAATGCAGTAATTGGTGTTATGGGGGATAACCCAAGTCCTTACTTTGCAACAGGCGTATTATTCGCATTGTCTTGTATTATGACTCAATTTATGTCTAATACTGCATCTTGTGCATTGTTGGCTCCTATCGGTATCTCTATTGCTCAAGGTATGGGCGCTGACCCTCATGCTGTATTGATGGCTATCGGCGTTGCTGCATCTTGTGCATTTGGTACACCTGTAGGTACACCTCCAAATACATTAGTACTTGGCCCTGGTCAATACAAATTTACTGATTATGTAAAAGCCGGCGTTCCATTGATTTTAGTTTGCTTCGTAGTAAGCTTAATTATTATCCCAATGGTATGGCCATTCTTCCCTGGTAAATAATAGGGAATAGGTTACTCTACTATACAAGCACACACGAGGTCGAATCGTAAGATTCGGCCTCGTTTTTTATGATTTTAGCCTATATGATTTTAATATAGATTACATATAAGTGTAATCAAAAGCAATATGAATTAAACTAATTTGCATGATTAATTTTACACAATTGACTACATCGAAAAAAATATGATATAGTATATTGTGTAAGATATAATAATGTAATGTTGAATAAGGAGGTCATCTATGACAAAAGAAAGATTTAACATGTTAGTTGGTTCTATTGGTGCATTTATTGGTGTATTTGTATTTTTAGCCTATATCCCACAAATAATTGCTAATCTTCATGGTCAACCTAGTCAACCATGGCAACCATTATTTGCAGCAGTATCCTGTTTGATCTGGGTATTATATGGTTGGACAAAATCACCTAAACGTGATTATATTTTAATCGTACCAAACCTTGCAGGCGTTATTTTAGGTACACTAACATTCTTAACATCTTTCTAAGTGCTATAAGAAAAAAATAGTATTATTGTTATATAGTGAATAATAGTAAAGATATTACTTTACTTTATAAATATAAATGAGGTCGAATCGTATGATTCGGCCTTTTTTAGAGTGAAGTTTATATGTTAGATTAAAATATAGATAAGCGTTAAATCTGTTGTAATAAAAAAATAGTTTTTATGATAATAAATATTGATAATTGAATTCCTAGTATAATAGTACGTATTTTGATAAAAATGATAATTTGTGCATTCTCAATTATTGAAAGATATATTTAAATATTTAAATGAAAAGAAATATCAAAATTATGATAAACATAGACTTTATATGATAAAAAGGAACAATTATTATGCAAAATAATATACAAAACTTTATCATTTTCGTTTGACTTTCAATTATTATTGTGTGATAATGAGAACAGAAGTTAAGGCAAGTGCCTTTTTAAATGATAATAATAAGTTTTCTTTTATAATGTTCCTATGGAGGTTTATCATGAGAGTTATTGCTGATGGTTGCATTAAATGTGGTTCTTGCGCATCTGTTTGCCCAGTTGCTGCTATTTCTGAAGGCGAAACTAAATACGAAATCAACGATACTTGCATCGACTGCGGTTCTTGCGAATCCGTTTGCCCAGTATCTGTAATTTCCGCTGAGTAATCACAAATAAAATACGCCCCTCATTGAGGGGCTTTTTATTTTGCCTAAAATCATGTAACTTAGTATAATAGGACTATTAAGATATATATTATTAAAAGGGAGTATAACTTGTTTTATTTAATTGCAATCATTTGGCTTGTATTGGATCAAGCTTCTAAATATTATGTGATGAACCATTTTGCTCTTGGTGAATCACTACCGGTTATTCACAATGTATTCCATCTTACGTATATTATTAATCGCGGTGCAGCCTTTGGCATGTTGACGAATCAGCGGTGGTTCTTTTTAGCCGTTGCTTTTGTATTAATTATCGTATATGGCTTCTATTGTAAACGTGTTAATAATGGTCCACTTTCATTACGAGTAGGAACCGCATTGTTGATTGCGGGAGCCATAGGTAATGGCATAGATCGATATGTACTACATGGGGTAGTAGACTTTTTTGATTTTAGAATTTGGCCTATTTTTAATATTGCAGATATCGGTATATGTGTAGGCGTTGTATGTGTCATATATTATTTACTAACATCTGAACGTGAGGAGAAATAGATGAACGAATATAAAGTATCTTTGGAACAAGAGGGAAAGCGTCTTGATGTATTTCTGACGGATGTGATGGAAGGTTCTCGTAGTTATATCCAGAGTCTTATCAAATCTGGTCATGTTTTGGTAAACGGCAAGGTTGGTAAGGCTAACTTACGCCTTAATGCAGATAGCACTATTTCTGTAGATATTCCAGAACCAGAATCTGTAGAAATTTTACCAGAGGATATTCCCGTTGAATATCTTTATGAAGATCATGATATTATTATCGTCAACAAGCCTCGTGGCATGGTTGTACATCCAGCAATTGGTAATTACTCAGGAACGCTAGTGAATGCTTTGCTTTACCATTGTAAGGACTTATCTGGTATTAATGGTGAAATTCGCCCTGGCATCGTACATCGTTTAGATAAGGATACATCTGGTGTCATGATGGCTGCTAAAAATGATGCAGCTCATATTGGTTTAGCTGAACAGGTAAAAGCACACAGTGCTAAACGAACATATTTAGCTCTCGTTCAAGGCAATATCGTGGAGGAAAAGGGGATTATTAAGGCTCCTATCGGTAGACATCCTAAAGACCGCATGAAAATGGCTGTAGTGTTTGAAAACAGTAAGGAAGCAGTGACTCATTTTAAAGTGTTAGAACGTTATGGATATAATACATTAGTGGAATGTGTGTTAGAGACGGGGCGTACTCATCAAATTCGCGTTCACTTTGCTCATATTGGACATCCAGTTGTTAACGATCCTTTTTATGGATATCGCCGCATGGACTTCCCTATAGAGGGACAAGCACTTCATTCTCATACATTGGATGTGGTGCATCCAATTACAGGTGAACCTATGCATTTTGAAGCACCTGTACCGGAGGACTTTCAAAATTGTATCGCCTTCGCTAAGGAATATAGAGAACGTAGATAAGGGATAAGACTATGGAAACAAAACGTATTTTAATGGATGGAGACGCCATTAGACGTGCCATTAGACGTATTAGTCATGAAATATTAGAACGTAATAAGGGGCTTTCAAATGCAGTTATTGTTGGTATTGAACGACGTGGCGTTATGCTAGCTAAACGACTGCAAAGTGAAATTGAAGCTATTGAAGGCCTTCATATTGAGTGTGAACCTTTAAATGTAGCTATGTATCGCGATGATCGGGATACGCGACCTAAGGAAGGGGAACCTTGCTCTATTGATACTACAGAAAAAACCATTATCTTAGTAGATGATGTTTTGTATACAGGTCGTACCATTCGTGCTGCTTTAAATGCATTGATGACATCTGGTCGTCCTAAATCTATTCAACTAGCAGTATTGGTAGATCGAGGCCATCGAGAATTGCCTATACGCGCTGATTATGTAGGGAAAAATATCCCTACGTCTCATTTGGAAAAGGTACGCGTACAGGTTCAAGAATTAGATGGCTCTGATGGCGTAACTATCGAACAATAATAGGTAGATATAACAAATCGACATATGAAAAGACTCGACGTATATGGTCGAGTCTTTTTGGTAGGGGAATAATATGATAAGGCTATATTGTTATAACCTATATTTCAATATATTGTGGAGAATAGCGAAAATCTTCATGACCTGTGCGGGCCATAGGGGATTTAAAACTATAAGATTGTAGATCAGTAGCCTTCGTATCGATTTCCATCATTCGGCGACCAAAATCGGAAACTATGGTTGATGCTTTAGCCCATTTTTGAATAAGCGGAATGCTCGGTGTATTGTGCTTTAACCACGTGCGACCGCGCTGATTAAATGCTAATAATCGCGCGTATTGAGGACCTAGTATATGAGCTTCTTGTAATATTGGCTTAGTGATTTGTAGCGCAGTATAGGCTGCCATGCGACGTAGTCTTGCATAGGTATAGCGTTTTGTCTTTATCTCTTCCAGTGCGTGCGTCCAGCTTACTTGCTGCATAGCCTTGTGCCAACGATGTTCAATGCCTTCCGTAAAATCTCCATATGTTTCTAATTCTGCAGCTGAAAGTAAGCGATTGAGGCCATGCAGAATATCATTGTATCTTTCGTAGTCCACATAGACATCATGTGCAATGACCTTGTGCATATCATCTATGATAGCATGTGGTACATAGGCATCGATGGTTGTGCCTTCTACGAGTGCCTTACGTAATGCGGTTCCAGAAGGAAAATCTTGGCCTTGAGACAGGGTAGGACTATGATGTGATGATTGTCTAGTAATGGGAATGACCATAAGATTAGTAAAATATCGCTGGGCAGCGCGAATATATTCAAGGCCTAGTAATGAGTTTGGCGCATTGTCAATGAGTTCTCCATTTTGTACATACTTAGCAATCACTTGGCGTAATGCCGTACCATAAGAAACACCAGTTTTTATATGGTGTTGAATGGCATCTTGCCCTTGCGGCGTATTTATAAATTCAGCGGCTGTGTGCAATATGGCATTATTGTCAAGCTCAGAGCCAAAGGAAATGCTATGAATGTGTAGCGCTTTCATAAGGCGCACCGCACCGGTACAAAATAGTTCTGCACTGCCTAGAGAATAGATAGTAGGTAATTCGATAACGACGTCGGCACCACCATGAATAGCCCATCGAGCACGGTCGAATTTGCTAAAATACGCAGGCTCGCCCCGCTGTACAAAGGAACCGCTCATAATGGCGATACGCAATGCATCAGGATAGGTAGTACGTAATGTATGTAATTGATGCGCATGGCCGTTGTGAAACGGATTGTATTCACAAATAATACCGATTGATTTCATCGTAGTTCCTTTCATAGGTTTATTTTCTATTATTATATAATAAATTAAAGAATTTATATAATGGGTGGCATGTGTAATGTATGGAATTTTTGGCCTTCTTGTTAGGAATTATAGAATTTCTTGTGAAAGTACTAGAATGGGAGGCGGTGTAATGGTATAATTATCTGTGAATTCTGATTTGACGTGAGGTGATTTGATGAAAGTACAGTGGAAACGAGCGTTACAGACCATCGTGTTAGGTACATCCTTATTGGCTTTAGCCGGATGTGGTTCCGATAATGTGATGGATATATATAGCTTTGGTAATCAAGTCATTCGTTCCGGTCAATCGGAAGTGACTGTAGCCTTGCCATATGAAATGGGGAAAACATCAGAAACGACGAGTGTTGATGGATACCCTATGGATGCGTATGGTAGCTTAAGCCAACATATGTTGATTTCTGTAGAGGCCCGTCAACTGGCACCGAATAAAGCGTTGCCAACGGTTGCACAGTTTGTGGATCAAAAGAAATCTGAATATGCAAAATTGGGTGCTACTGTTAATGTGGAATTTATCGATTTAAATGGGGTGCAAGCACAGCTCATTACTGGTGATTTTTACGTTAACAAAATTAAAACTAGTTTCTCTCAATATGTCTTTATGGATAAGGGCGTATTGTGGAATATAACCTATAGATATCCTACGGATGATCAAATAGGCGCTGATATCAGCAAACAAATTAAAGATAAGATTTACGTTACGCAAAAGAAAGAGGGTTAATCAATGAACGTATTAGTAGTTAACTGCGGTAGTTCTTCCTTGAA
Source organism: Veillonella sp. ICM51a (assembly GCF_000524355.1). NCBI lineage: Bacteria > Bacillati > Bacillota > Negativicutes > Veillonellales > Veillonellaceae > Veillonella > Veillonella sp. ICM51a. The sequence goes on along the minus strand of NZ_JAPX01000018.1, from coordinate 68,874 downwards.
ATATCAATTACTTGATATGACAAACGAAACTGAATTGGCGAAAGGTTTATTTGAGAAGATCGGTGATCAAGACGCTATCTTCACTCATAAACGTCCAAACGCAGACAAATTAGAACGCGTTGAACCAATTTTGAATCACAAAGAAGCATTACGCATCTTGCTCGACATCTTGGTAGATCCAGAGTTCGGTGTTATTGAATCTATGGATGAAATCGATGCAGTTGGTCACCGTGTAGTACATGGTGGTGAAAAATTCGCTGATTCCGTATTGATTACACCTGCAGTAATGGAAGCTTTGGAAGAATGTGCGGCTCTTGCTCCATTGCACAACCCACCAAACATTCAAGGTATCGAAGCTTGCCAAGCTATCATGCCAAACGTACCACAAGTTGCTGTATTCGATACTGCATTCCATCAAACAATGCCTAAAGAAGCTTACATGTATGCGCTTCCTTACTCCTACTATGAAGACTATGGCATTCGTCGCTATGGTTTCCATGGTACATCCCATAAATATGTAGCACAACGTTGCGCAGAATTGATGGGTAAACATATGTCTGATCTTCGCATCATTACATGTCACTTGGGTAACGGTTCCTCTGTATCCGCTATCAAAGGTGGTCGTTCCATCGATACTACAATGGGCTTCACTCCATTGTCTGGCTTGATCATGGGTACTCGTACTGGTGATATCGACCCTGCTATCGTTCCATTCTTGATGGATAAAACAGGCATGTCCTATGAAGAAGTCGACAAAGTAATGAACAAAGAGTCTGGCGTATTGGGTATTTCCGGTGTGTCCAATGACTTCCGCGTAATCGAAGAAGCGGCTGCTAATGGCCATAAACGAGCTAAATTGGCTCTTAACATGTTCCATTACAAAGTTCGTCGTGTAATCGGTGCGTTCGCTGCTGTTATGGGCGGTGTTGATGCTATCATCTTCACAGCTGGTATCGGTGAAAACGGTATCGGTAACCGCGATGCAATCTGCAATGGTTTAGAATACCTTGGCACACGTATCGACCCTGAACGCAACAATGTTCGTGGTAAAGAACAAGAAATCAGTGCTGAAGGTTCCAAAGTTAAAATCTTCGTAATTCCTACAAACGAAGAAATCATGATCGCTCGCGATACTCAACGTATTACAAGCGCTTTGAAAAAATAATATAACCTATTAATAGTTGTTTAAACTATTACATACAAACCTCGCTTATATCTTAGATATAGGCGGGGTTTTTGTAGTTTTTCAGAGCTGAATCCTATATAATAAATAGTATGCAGAGTCTTTTGAAAGGGGTTACGTATGAATATTTTATATAGTGAACAATCTCAGCGCACCCGTAGTGCAGAATTATTAGTAGTGGTATTTGTTATTTTGTTGGTGGGGGCTATGGTTTTTACCACCTATAGAAGTATTGCGCAGGGCCATATATTACTTTCAGAATATTTCATAGAAATCATGGCGCTCATTGTCATTGTTAAACAAGCTGTGAGCCGCTATACCTATATATTGACGGATTCTGAATTTATCATCAAAGAAAAATCCTTTTTTAGAAAACGTACATTTTCTGTAAAATATGATGATATTGATGGTATTTATGCGTATAATCGCGATTTTCTAACGAATTTACGTTATCGCTATAAATATAGAAAATGCTCTACCTCTGATGATAGACCGATTTGGTTCATGGTATATTCCATTACTAAAGGGAAAAAGGTTCAATATGGTCGTGTTATGTTGAAAGCAGAGGATGCATTCTATGAAACACTAGAACAGTTTGTACCTAATCGTGTGCGCGTGCCAGAAGCGGATGTTATTTTCTATGCCACGGTACGTGCTGATGCGGTAAAACAAGGCATCGATGTTAAGGAATATTATGATAGTCTAATTAAAAGTGCGGAAGAACAGGAACAAGAATGAGCGGATTATATTTAGCAAGTCAATCACCAAGACGAACGGAATTATTGCATCAAGTGGGTATAGACCATACTGTTGTTACTAGTTCTTATGTAGAAGATAATGTAGTGATTACAGATCCTATTGAAATGGTGAAAGCACAAGCTCTTGGTAAAGCGCGCTGCGCAAATGATGTGCCTGATGGTAGCATCGTACTAGGTGCTGATACAATTGTTGTGTTTGATGGAAAGGTGCTAGGGAAACCGCATAGTAAGGATGAGGCACGTACAATGCTTCGTACATTATCTGGTCAAGTTCACTCTGTTATTACCGGTGTAGCCTTACTCATTAAGGGACGCGAAATCGTCTTTCACAATGAAACAAAGGTATATTTTAAAACGCTGCAGGATTTTGAAATCGAGTCATATATCGACTCCATGGAACCGATGGATAAGGCTGGAGCCTATGGCATCCAAGGAAAGGGCGCTTTGTGGATTGATAAGATTGAAGGGTCCTATACAAATGTTGTAGGGTTGCCTGTAGAACATGTATATGAAGAATTATGTAAAGCATTAGGTGTAAAGTCTTAGATTAATATTGATGGTCATGTTAACACATCAAATAGATATTCTAATGTTATGGTAGAAATATGAGGCTGATTTGTTTATGTATTGTAAGAATGGAGAAATTCAATGCAACTCAGAACTATCAGCGTAAAAGATATGTTGCCATTTCAACGGCCACGTGAAAAATTCGTTGCCCTAGGGGCTAAACAAATGGCGATGGAAGAATTATTGGCTATATTATTACGTACCGGTTTAAAAGGTCAATCATCAATTGATTTAGCACATACGATTATCGATTCTTTCACAGATGGCATTTATGGACTAAACCATATGACCGTAGATGATTTAGTAAAAATTAAGGGCGTTGGTATCGATAAAGCGGTTACTATTTGTGCTGCTGTAGAGTTAGGGCGACGTTTGGGTGAGTTAAAAATCACCTCTACATACGAAGATTTTTCTCAGCCTTATGTTATCGCTCAATATGTAATGGAACGCTTGCGCCATGAAACAGAAGAACATGTATTAGCGGCTATGTTGACATCTCGGAATAAATTAATTCACATCGAGACCATATCTAATGGAGGCCTCACATCAAGTCTTGTAGAACAACGGGCTGTTTTTAGAAAAGCCATTGCTTGTAATGCAGCCGCTATTATTTTGATTCACAATCATCCATCCGGCGATAGTAGACCTAGTGATGATGACATACGTGTTACCAAGTTATTTGTTAGTGCTGGACAATTTATGGGCATTCCAGTCTTAGACCATATCGTCATTGGTGATGGCGAGTTTACAAGCTTGAGTGAAATTGGTAAATTAAGCTAGTTGTGGTAAAATGGAATGATGATGTAATGAAGGAGATTAGCATTATGAATTCCATTTTACCGTCTTTTGGAAAAGACGTGAGTATCGATATTGGTACGTCTATGACACGTGTCATGGGGGGCACGCGCGAGACCATGATGAGTGAGCCCTCCATTGTGGCTACTGATACAAAATTAGATAAAATTGTTGCTGTCGGTGATGATGCAGATCGCATTGTACGACGCATGCCTGATATGTGGATGGAGTTGACACCATTACAAGATGGTTTTATCGTCGATTACCGCGTAATGCATACGATGTTAAAATATTTTCTTCACAAGGTATCCAATACGTTGCGTAGATCTCGTGTACTCGTTGGCGTTCCTTGTGGCATGACTGATGTAGAACAACGGGCCATGATGGATGCCGTAATCCAAGCAGGCGCGCGGGAAGTCTTTCTGATTGAACGCCCTGTGGCTGCCGCTATAGGTTCCGGTTTACCAATTTTTGAGGCTCGTGGGTCTATGGTTATTGATATTGGTGAAGGTACTGCCGACATGGGGATTATCTCATTAGGTGGCACGGTTATTAGTAAGACGATACGGTTTGGCGGCGGCGATTTAGATCGCGCCATCATGCAATATATTAATCAGTGTTTTGGTTTAATGGTATCCGAGCAAACTATAACGGATATTAAACATGCTATAGGTACTGCGGTTGTACCTGCGGAGGATTGTGAGTTTTCCTTTACTGGTCGCGATATGACAAGTGGTATTGTTAGACGTGCTGTACTTCATCAATCTGAAATCTACGAAGTGATTAATAAACGCCTTGCAGACTTTTTAGATGCAATCCAACAAATGATACGCGTTACAGCCCCTGAGTTAGTGGCTGATATCATGCAGCATGGGATTGTGTTAACAGGTGGTATGGCTCGTTTGCAAGGTCTAGCAGAGCGAATTAGCACCGAAATGGGCGTGCCTGTTCAGGTTGCTTCTGATCCAGAATTAAAGGTTGTACAAGGTTTGCATCGTAGTTCGGGTCAAATTGTAGAATTAGCTCGTTTTATTATTAATTCAAAGGATAGAAGGGGACGTGTATGATACAGTCAGATCGTAAATTATTAATCTTTGTTGTCCTCGGCTGTATTATCATGGCCCTTCTTGGTTTTGCCTGGAAACAGCGAACTAGTATCCCCTTTGTAACCGTACCATTTGAAAAAATTGTTACCCCATTCACATATGGTTCAGCTCGTGTGCTTTCAACAATTCAAACCGGCATACGTATCATTGATAATGCTATATCGGGTTTTGTTGAAAGTAATGATAAGGATAATACCATTGCAGATTTACAACAAAAGGTGTTAAATCACGATGAAGTTGTGGCCGAAAATATTCGCCTTCGTCAGATGCTTAACTATAAATCGTCCCATCCAGAGTTTACGATGACCTTGGCGGGCATTATTACTAAAGATTTCGGTACATGGTCAAATACATTTACCATTGATCGTGGTGAGAATGATGGTATACAACCTAATATGGCCGTTGTCGTACCAAGTGGCGTTGTGGGCTTTGTTACCGATGTATATCCTAATTCAGCACGTGTTCAAACTATTTTGGACCCTCGCAGCGCAATTGGTGTTATTGTACAGCGTCCTGAATCACGCTTGGCCGGTGTGGTAAAAGGGGATGGTAATCATCCTAATGAGCCAATGATGGTCAATATTGCACGTGATGGAGATGTCCTTGTAGGCGATAAATTAATTACCTCTGGTTATGGTGGAATTTATCCAAAGGGCTTGTTAGTGGGTAATGTATTAACCATTACAAATGATACAGAAGGTTTCGTGAAAAACGCGGCTATCCAACCGAGCGTTGATTTTAATCGCTTAGAAGAGGTGTTTATTATTACTGCCTCTACAGTGCAAACACCAGATAAAGCAAAATTAGAACCTAAATTAGTTCCTCAAACGCAGCGTGACCAAGTGCAAGGGGCTAAAGGAGCGGTAAATCAATGAGGTATATTGCATTAATTCTCGTGTGTTGTGCTTTGTATTTTATACAAGCTCAATTATTACCGGCCATATTTCATACGAATTGGCTGCCAAATTCTATACTGACGGCCGTTGTTCTAGTCACGATTTTTAAAGGTCGAAAAATGGGGCTTATCGCTGCCGTAGTAGGTGGATCCATTCATGATATTTTGATATCTAACTTTTTTGGATTACATCTCTTTCCGTACATTGTCGTAGTATATCTATTGTCTCTTGTAAAAAGTAGTGTATACGAAGAGCGTTGGTACTGGTCATGCGGCATTATCGGTGTTTGTACAATTCTAGATGGAATTATGCGCTGCATCATGATCGGTGCCAGTGGTGGTGATATCCAATTCATTTCTTACATGGGACACATGGTTATGCCAACTGTATTTTGGAATGCCATATTAGGTGGTATAGGACATAAAATGATGGGCCTTATGGAAGAAAAAGAGGATTATATTTGGTAGAATTGCTGATTTAGTAAAGCATATAAGGGGAATCATAGGTGCTTGAAAGTTTATATAAAAGGAAAAAAACGAGCCGTTTTGATGTGCTTTTCTATATTGTAATGGGTATCTTCGTTATTCTAGGGCTCCGTCTATTTGCTATGCAAATATTAGAGGGTGGTTATTATCAAGCTAAAGCAGAGGGTAACCGCCTGCGCATTGTACCTATGACGGCTGCTCGTGGGGTTATGTATGATAGAAATGGTCAGATTTTAGTCGGTTCTAGACCGGCCTATACCATTTCTATTATGCCTAATGGAAAACCTTTAGATGATGATGAATTGGCTAAGCTAGCTACATTGTTACATAAAAAGCCAGAAGAAATTCAAAAAAAGGTAGATGACCACAAACATGGTTATGAACCGATACGTATAGCTAACGATATCTCCATGGACGTGGTGACTAGTATCGAAGAACATCGTCATGAATTGCCTGGTGTTTCTATCGATGTAGAACCTTTAAGATATTATCCATATGAAACTATGGCATCTCAGCTATTTGGGTATGTTGGTGAAGTAAGTGAAGATGAACTAGCAGAAATTAAGGAACAAGATCCTAATACAACGGTTGGTGCTGGATCTATCCTAGGCCGTGCTGGTTTAGAAAAATTATATGATTCAGTGCTTCGTGGCGTTGACGGTGGCAAGCAATTAGAGGTTGATGCGTCTGGCCGACCTGTAGCAGAGGTCGATCGCAAGCATACTGTACCGGGTTCAAATATTCATCTTACTATTGATGTGAATATTCAAAAAGCGGCAGAAGAGGCTGTTAAAAAGGAATTGGATCAGTTGCGTAGTTCAGGTGCAACGGGTGCAGCCGTGGTTGCATTAGACCCTAATACTGGCGCGGTTCTTGCCATGGTAAGTGCGCCAGAATTTAATCCTAATTGGTTTGCCAAGGGCATTACATCGACTCAATGGAATCAATTGAACAATGACAAGAGTCATCCTTTTGAAAATAAGGTCATTGCTGGTGAATATCCACCAGGATCACCTTTTAAAATTGTAACTGGTACAGCTGCATTAGACTTGAAAAAGGTAACTCCTGATGAAATGATTTTCGATAGTGGGAAACACTGGCTCATTGATAAGAGAAATGCAGAAGGCGAAGCATTGGGTTGGTTGAATTTTAATCGTGCTTTGGCTAAGTCTGATAACGTGTATTTCTATGAAATGGGTAATCGCCTAGGTATTGAAAATATCGATACCTATGCCCGCTACTTTGGATTAGGTGAAAAAACGGGTATCAATCTGGTCGGTGAAGCAGCTGGTAATGTGGCGAGTCCAGAGTATAAACGGAAAGTATTTGATCAAGATTGGTATTTAGGCGAAACCTTTGATGCGGCTATCGGGCAATCATTCCATTTGGTAACGCCATTACAGATGGCTGTACTTCTCAGTCAAGTGGCGAATGGAGGTACTCGTTACCAACCATATGTGGTGAGTCGTGTTGATAATCCCGATGGGACACCAGCTGAAATTTTTGGACCTAAGAACCTAGGCGTACTTCCAGTACCTAAAAATATTATGGACCTTATTCGAGAAGGTCTTCGCGATGTAACTAGCGAAGGTGGTACGGCTGGTGAATTGTTTAAAGGCTTCCCTGTTGCTGTAGCAGGTAAAACAGGGACTGCGGAAAACGCACATGGCCGAGATCATGGCTGGTTTGTTGCGTATGCACCATATGATAAGCCTCAAATTGTCGTCGTTGCTCTCGTTGAGCAAGGTGGTTTTGGTGCAGGCTCTGCAGGACCGATTGTACGGGATATTTTGAGTGCCTATTTTAAGGTGCCTACTAGTAGTTCAAAAACGACTGACACAAAAACAACTGATACAAAAACAACAACCAATAAAAAAGAAACACAGGAAATTAAGCCAAGTGTAAAGGAATAGGAAGGATATACAATGGGGGATATAATCGGTCTTATCTCAGGTAAAGGTGGCGTAGGTAAAACGACGATAACAGCCTGCTTAGGGGCTGCGCTTAGCGAACAAGGATATCGAGTTCTTCTTTGTGATGGCGATTTTGGTTTGCGCGACTTAGATATTATCTTGGGAAAAGAAGATGAGGTATGTTTTGATGCATATAATGCATTAGAAGATAAATCCATGGCTGATGATGTAGTCATGAAAGTTCAGGATAATCTATATTTTTTGCCAGCTAGTCAAAGTGTGCGCTGGGAAGATATGGGGCGCAAAAAATATCGAAAACTTGTAAGCCACTTAGCTAAGTCTTATGATTATGTACTTGTAGATTGTCCTGCAGGTATCGGTCGTGGGTTGGAATCTATTGTAGAGCTAGCACAGCGGTTTCTAATTGTTACTCAACCTTTGTGGGTGTCCATACGAAATGCAGCACGTACCATTCAATTCTGTCGTGAATATGGCCATCGTGATTATGCCGTTGTATTTAATGCAGTCCGTACGGATCGGGATATGCCGAATATGTATGATATGCTCGATGCACTCGGTGCTGAATATGTGGGCTCTATATTACCTTATGACACACAAATACTAGATAATACACAGGATGGTGTACTCATTCAAGATATGCCAAAAGCATATCGCCATATGCTAGCTCCTGTAGTAGAGTACATAACCTCTGGAGATGCTTGGGATGAACAAGACCTTATTGAGCGCTTCAACGAAGTGACGACTGTAAAAGTTACTGAACCTTCTGTGACGGCCACATTAGCTCAGCCTGTTGAGTCCGATGATGATAATTCTACTAATCCTGTAATATATACAAATTCTTGGTCTACGCGAAATCGACTTCTTTCTGGTAAAGAAAGTATGTGGCGTCGGGTTCGTATAAAGTAGGTGCCATATGTTACAAAGAATTTGGCGTGATTGTGATTGGACAATCATCATATGTACACTATTACTTGTTGCCATGGGGGTAGTTGCCATCGGTAGTGCCACCCATATTAATCAAACAGGACTTCATTTTTCCACACTAGTAGCGAAGCAACTCATCTTCTTTCTTATTAATGTGGCCCTTGTGATTGGTATTCAATTTATGGATTATCATAAATTAAAAGATTGGGCTAACGGCATATATATAGTAACGATTATGTTGTTGTTAGCCGTAATCTTTGTAGGGACATCTGCCTTAGGTGCACAGCGTTGGATTCAGTTAGGGCCTATTACGCTGCAGCCATCAGAGTTTTCTAAATTACTGATGATTATCTGTATGGCAAAGATGTTAGAGTCTCGTTACAATAAATTAGATACCTTTAAATCTCTTGTTGTGCCTATCTTATATGTAGGCATACCTATTTTACTAGTATTCATGCAACCAGACTTGGGAACGTCCCTCGTTTATATAGCGATTTTTGTGGGCATGCTCTTTGTTTCTGGCATACGATTGCGCTTAGTTCGTATTATCGCTACGGTAGGCGTTTTACTAATGCCGTTAGCTTGGTTTGTTTTGAAAGACTATCAAAAGCAGCGGATTCTCGTATTTATGAATCCTGATATCGATCCATTTGGTTCTGGATATCATATCATTCAGTCTAAGATTGCTATTGGTTCAGGTACTATATTTGGTAAAGGATTATTTAATGGTACACAAAGTCAGCTAAACTTTTTACCTGAAAATCACACAGATTTTATTTTTTCTGTTATAGGTGAAGAACTAGGCTTTATAGGCTGTATCTTTGTATTAATTCTTTTATTTATGCTTATTTATCGAAGCATAAAGGTAGCATATTCATGTAATGATCGCTTCGGTATGTTATTGGCTACAGGGATTGGATCCATGTTATGCTTCGAGGTATTGGTCAATGCTGGCATGACCATGGGGATTATGCCGGTTACAGGCATACCATTGCCATTCATCAGTTATGGTGTTAGTGCGTTGACCACAAACATGATAAGTGTTGGTATTTTATTAAATATATCAATGCAGCGTAAAAAATATATTTTTTAGTTATCGTTCTAATTTAGGAATGAGTTTGAAAGAAGTCTTTCACAAAAGACGGAGGATGTATGATTCAATTAGATACGTCATGGTTACAACATGTCCAAAAACCAGCTCGTTATACGGGCGGTGAATATAACAGTATAGTGAAAGATCACAGTACTGTTGATATAACTATGGCGCTAGGATTTCCCGATGTGTATGAAGTGGCTATGAGCCATTTGGGTATCAAGATTCTATATGGCTTAGTCAATCGCCGTGAAGATGCAGTAGCAGAGCGTGTATTTGCACCATGGCACGATATGGAAGAGGAAATGCGAAAACGCAATATTCCCTTATTCTCTTTAGAAACCCGTACGCCTATAAAGGATTTTGATGTACTTGCGTTCACACTACAATATGAGATGAGTTTTACCAATATTCTAAATATGCTAGATTTAGCAGGTATACCGATGTATGCAAAGGATCGGGATATGGATTTTCCATTGCTCGTATGTGGTGGACCTTGTGCGTATAATGTGGAACCAATTGCGGATTTCTTTGACATTGTGTCCCTCGGTGAATCTGAAGAATGGGGCGATGAGTTTATCGACCTATTGAAAGCAGAAAAAGCGAAGGGATTCCCTGGTGGTAAAGAAGCTTTCTTGCGAAAAGCAGCACAAATCCCCGGTACCTATTGCCCAGCATTATATGATGTAGAGTATACGGAACAAGGCGATTTTAAATCGATTACACCAAGCTTTGAAGACGTACCTGCTACGATTCAAAAACGCATCATAGAAGATGTAGAACATGTATTTTTCCCTACAAAACCGGTGGTACCATTTTTGGATATCGTTCATGATCGGGCTGTTCTTGAGTTGTTCCGTGGTTGTACGCGAGGTTGTCGATTCTGTCAGGCCGGTATGCTCTATCGTCCTGTTCGTGAACGAACTCCTGAACGGTTGTTAGAAATTGCAAAAGAAACGATTGCAAATACAGGTTACAATGAGATCTCTTTGATGAGTTTAAGCTCTGCTGACTACTCCAAGTTACCAGAATTGGTAGATATGCTCATGGAAGAGTTTAAAGATAAACAGGTTAGCGTCAGCTTACCATCATTGCGTATCGATAGTTTCTCTATTGATATTGCTAAGAAGGTACAACAAGTGCGTAAAAGTGGCCTTACCTTTGCACCAGAAGCAGGTTCTCAACGCATGCGTGATGTTATCAATAAAGGTGTTAGTGAAGAAGATTTGCTAGCTGCTTGCACCAATGCTTTTAAATCCGGATGGAACACGGTAAAACTATACTTTATGATGGGATTGCCTACTGAGACTGATGAAGATTTAGCAGGTATTGCTAATTTGGCGTACAAGGTGCTTGATTTGCATCGCGATATTACGGGTAAGCGCAATGGTAGCGTAACCGTTAGTGTATCATTTTTCGTACCAAAAACACATTCTCCATATCAATGGTATGGTCAACAAGATGTGGAAGAAATCCATCGTAAGCAAAAATATTTAAAATCGCTTATTAATAATCGCAATATTTCCTATCATTATCATGATGGATATACCGGTTATATGGAGGCTGTATTTGCCCGTGGCGATCGTAGATTATCCAAGGTATTAGTAGAAGCATGGAAACTTGGTTGTAAATTTGATGGCTGGACTGAGTTCTTTAGCTATGAAACATGGTTACAGGCTTTTGAAAACTGCGGTGTTGATCCTGCGTATTATGCGCGTCGCACCCGTGATTTTGATGAGCCATTGCCATGGGATCATTTGGATTGTACTGTAAGCAAGGCCTTCTTAAAACGCGAATGGGAACAGGCCGTTGCTGAGAAATTAACGCCAGATTGTCGTCGTGGACCATGTAAGGGTTGTAATGTATGCCCTGAATTAGATACGGCTATTGTAGATTATAAGGAGGGTGGCAGAGTTGAAAAAATTACGTTTGGCCTTACATAAAGGCGAAGAATTACGATTCTTGTCGCATCTCGATTTTGCACAAGCCGTGGAGCGCATGATTCGTCGTGCAGAGATTAAGATGGCCTATTCTGAGGGCTTTAATCCGCACATGAAAATCAGTTTTTCTTCTGCCTTGGCATTAGGTGTAACGGCAGAAGCAGAATATATTGATATGGATGTGTTGGAAGATGATAGCTTAGAGTCTATTATGGCGCGATTAAATGCAGTGGCTCCTCGTGGACTTGAGGTTCTCGGTGGCAAGATCATGCCTGATAAGGTTAAGAAAATGATGGCCATCTGCAATTACGCAATCTACGAAGTAACAGGTCCTGTAACGGAACAGAATGTTGACTGGGATAGCTTACTTAAGCCTTTTAATGAGGCTACTGAAATTTCCTATGAAAAGGTTACCCCTAAAAAGACGCGTATTATCGATGTAAAAGAATTCGTAAAAGAACCGATTGTAGCGTCCGTGCACGATGGTATGGTGACACTAACGATGGGGATTGGTATTTATCCACAAGGTACTATAAAACCGAGTGAAGTATGGAATCTTGGCAAGGATCAATATAATTGGCCTATTACTTCTGGTTACGAAATTCACCGTAAAGCGATTATGGTAGAAAATGAAGAAGGTCGTTTTACACCATTAGAAATTAATTATTAAGGCTATGTGTTTGATTTGGCATATACTATAGTTAAACTGAACAGAAGGGAGGGATAGGATGCATAAAATTTTGGTCAATGTTATGCGCGAGGAAATTCGCATGGCTGTCATCGATGAAAAGGAACAGCTTATAGATTTTGTTTTGGAACGCACTGATGAGTCTCACATGGCGAATCATATGTACAAGGGTACTGTTAAAAATGTTTTGAATGGAATGCAAGCTGCTTTCGTTGATATTGGAGGCTCTCAAAATGCCTATTTGAACCTTCAACAAGGTAAGGAACAGAAAATATTGCCACGCCTATCTGTGGGGCAACAAATTCTCGTTCAAGTGGTGAAAGAAGAAATGCTTGGCAAGGGGGCACGCGTTACAGCAGATGTAAGTTTAGCGGGACGATTTATGGTGCTATTGCCCTATTCTGAAGGCATGCATATTTCAAAAAAGATTACCGATGAATCTATTCGTGCTCAATTACAAGAGTTGGCAGCGCCTTATGTAAAAGAAGGTTGTGGATTCATTATCCGTACGGCTGCAGCTAAGGCCAGTGCCGATGAAATCGCTCGTGATATGGACTACTTATGGCGCACATGGCAACATGTGTTAAAGCGATTTAAGGTTGCCAAAAGTGGTACAGATCTTTACAGTGATGCGGACTTTTGGTTTCGCCTCGTGCGAGATTACGCGCATCGCAATGTAGAGGAAATTATCGTCGATTCTGATATGGGCGAATCTCGACTGTTGGATCTTTTAGGACACGGACCTACCTCTCAACAAATCAAAGTAACACGCCACCGAGATAGTACTCCTATCTTTAAAGCGAACCACATTGAACCTCAATTAGAAGATCTTATCTCCCGCGATATTAATCTTCCTTCTGGTGGATCTATTCGCATTGATCATACGGAGGCCCTTACCGTATTTGATGTAAACTCGGCTCACTATACAGGGAAATCGAATAAGCTAGAAGACTTAGCTTTCACAGTTAATAAAGAGGCGGCCAAAGAAATTTGTCGCCAATTGCGCTTGCGCGATATTGGCGGTATTATCATCGTCGATTTTATTGATATGAAGGATAAAGAGCATCAACAAGAGTTATTAAAATTATTGAGTGCTCAGGCTAAACTAGATAAGATGAAAACCGTTGTCTGTGGTATTAGTTCGCTCGGTTTAGTGGAGATGACTCGAAAGCGTGCACGCCAAGGGTTACAAACCTTGATGTTTGATACATGTCCACAATGTGGCGGTACCGGATATATGTTGTCTGGTCGAACTGTATATATGCAGATTGTACGTCGGATTCGGGAACTATTTAAATCTGGTCGCATTAAATCTAATTTAGAAATTGAGGTCCACCCAGAGGTGGCACAATATCTAACCAAATCTGTACTCGATGATTTAGGTGCTTCTATTGGTCGGAGTATTTCAATCGTAGTGAATCCACAAATTAGCCGAGAAGGGTATTCTTTGATGGCTGTAGCAGAATAAGTAAGTCGTATATTGATAGGTGAGTATCGTGTCTGTTTTTGAAATCATTTTAATTAGTATTGGTCTGGCCATGGATGCCTTTGGCGTTTCTATTGGCAAAGGTTTGACTATGCCAGTAGGCGAAAATGGTCGAAAAGTGACCTTAGCCTTTTTATTCGGGCTATTTCAGTTTCTTATGCCCGTTATAGGATGGCTTATTGGTCGTCAGTTTATCGATGTTATCTCTGAATGGGATCATTGGATTATCTTTGGCCTTTTAGGATATCTTGGAATTGCTATGATTCGAGAAGGTCTTAGTGATGACGATGATGAAGATGATGATAAGCAATTCTTAGGCGCTTGGGAAATGATTATGCTCTCTGTGGCAACGAGCCTTGATGCGATGGCTGTAGGTTTAACCTTTGCCTTTTTACCAATCAATGTATGGGAGGCATCGACTATGATTGGTGTTATTACCTTTGGTACCTCTTTGATTGGTGTATATTTAGGTAAATTCATGGGCCAATTCGTAGGAAAATATGCAGACATACTCGGAGGCGGCGTCCTAATTCTTATCGGTACTAAGATACTCTTGCAACACCTTGGGATTATCGGAGAATTTTAAACGTTGTATATATATGAAAGTGTCAGAAACTGAGCGTATATAAGAGGATTTGTATTTGACATAGATGTGTAAATACGATATACTATATCAGTATTAGTTCGGTTTACTGAACTTTGCAATCCGCGTGAAGCAGGTTTAAACGCCCGACCGATGTTCGGGTCGGGATACCGAATTCAGCGAGTTCGATAACAAGGAGGTGTTCTCATGTACGCAATTATTAAAACTGGTGGTAAACAATATCGCGTTGCTGAAGGCGATGTAATTACTATCGAAAAATTGGAAGCAGCTGCTAACGATTCCGTAACATTCGAAGAAGTTTTGACTGTAGTGAATGACGGCGACGTTAAAGTTGGCGCTCCTCTTGTAAACGGTGCAAAAGTTACAGGTACAGTTCTTGAACATGGTAAAGGTAAAAAAGTTTTAGTATTCAAATACAAAGCTAAATCCAACTACCGTCGTCGTCAAGGCCATCGTCAACCGTTCACAAAAGTTCGTATTGAATCTATCCAAGCTTAATTATGGTTTCCATTGGAATCCAGCGGAACAAGGATAACCAAGTCATTGGTTGTCATATGTCCGGTCATGCAGGATATGATGAACATGGCTATGATATAGTGTGTGCAGCAGTATCTGTACTGTCTGCTACAGCTATATTAGGGCTTACCAAAATTGCTAAGCAAAAAGGTGAGTTTTCTAATAGCGAAGGCCAATGTGATATGGTCCTCTCTGGTGAAATAACCCGGAGTGGTCAGGATATATTAAATACTATGCTTCTCGGACTAGAAGAAATTAGTAAACAGTATCCAAAGTTTGTCCAAATACACGAAATATAGGAGGTGAACTTCATGTTTACTTTTGATTTGCAATTGTTCGCACATAAAAAAGGTGTGTCCAGTACTCGTAATGGTCGTGATAGTGAATCTAAACGTCTTGGTGTTAAATGCCATGATGGTTCCATTGTAAAGAGCGGTAACATCATCGTTCGTCAACGTGGTACTCACTTCCACCCTGGTACTAACGTAGGTATCGGTAAAGATGACACTTTATTCGCACTTGTGCCTGGTAAAGTAGCATTTGAACGTGCTGGTCGTTATAACCGTAAAGTTAGCGTATACCCTGTAGAAGCTTAATTTTACAAAGACTATTAATCCCTAGTGGCTTTCCACTAGGGATTTTTTGTATTATTGTTTAGGTGGATTATGGTTTATCGTATACAGTGCATTGGGAAAATGATTATTTGTTATAGTAAATTCCAATGCTTTTTAGTAGGAATAGTGGTATACTTAGTACAGTATCGGTGAAAGATTACTAAAATAGTAATGATATACTTTCACAGACCTAACTAGAGTGGCATGTCCACTGGAAAGATTTGAGGTAAGTACTATGTATGATGTAAAATCTCCTAAGGCGGAGGAATTTATTTCTCATCAAGAAATCCTTGATACTCTTGCCTATGCAGAGGAAAATAAAGAAAATCGCGAATTATTAGACCAAATTTTAGCTAAGGCGGCTACGTTTAAGGGGCTAAATCATAGAGAAGCGGCAGTTCTCTTAGAATGTCCGTTGCCTGAATACAAAGAAAAGCTATTTGCACTAGCTAAAGAAATTAAAAAAGCTATTTATGGTGACCGCATTGTATTGTTTGCGCCGCTATATTTATCTAATTATTGTATCAATGGCTGTGTATATTGCCCATATCACTCTAAGAACCGCGATATTAAACGAAAAAAATTGACTCAAGAACAAATTAAAGAGGAGGTTATCGCTCTAGAAGCGATGGGGCATAAGCGCATTGTTATCGAATCTGGCGAAGATCCTCTTAATAATCCTCTTGATTATATTTTGGAATCTATCAAGACGATTTACAGTATTAAAAATAAAAATGGTGAAATTCGTCGCGTTAATGTAAATATCGCTGCATGTTCCGTTGAAGATTATAAAAAATTGCATGATGTTGGCATTGGTACCTATACATTATTCCAAGAAACATATAATAAGGAAAATTATGAAGCTTTGCATCCAACAGGACCTAAGAGTGATTATGCGTACCATACAGAAGCGATGGACCGCGCTATGGAAGGTGGCATCGATGATGTAGGTATTGGCGTATTGTATGGTCTAGAACATTACAAATATGATTTTGTAGGCCTTTTGATGCACGCCGAGCATTTAGAAGCTGTTCATGGTGTAGGCCCTCATACGATTTCTGTACCTCGTATTTGCCCTGCTGATGACATCGATGTAGATGATTTCAGCAATGCTGTACCGGATGATATCTTTGAAAAAATCGTGGCTCTTATTCGTGTATCTACACCGTATACTGGTATGATTATGTCCACTCGTGAAAGCCAATCTATGCGTGAACGTGGTTTGGCATTAGGCATTTCCCAAATCAGCGGTGGCTCTCGCACTAGTGTAGGCGGCTATAAAGAAGAGGAAAAACCAGAAGATAACTCCGCACAATTCGACCGTAGCGATACGCGCACATTGGATGAAATTGTAGATTGGCTCTTGGGCCTTGGTTATGTACCAAGTTTCTGTACCGCTTGTTATCGTGCAGGACGTACTGGCGACCGCTTTATGGCGCTTGCTAAATCCGGCCAAATCCATAACTGTTGCCAACCTAATGCATTAATGACGTTGAATGAATACATCATGGATTACGGCGATGAAAAGACGAAAAAACATGGTGCCAAGGTTATTGAAGACCAATTGGAAAATATCAAGAATGATTTGGTAAAAGATAAGGCAAAGGCTTACATTGCTCAAATGGAAGATGGAAAACGAGATTTCCGTTTCTAGTTTTTTGCTAATATTTCATGTGTAAAAAATAGTATATAACTATATGAACAAGCACTGCTTATTATGATAATGATAATAAGCAGTGCTGTTTTGTTGAGAAAAACAAGTGAATTTTATATGAAAGATAAAGATAAAACCCTTTATTTATGTGGATGTTTATAGTATAATGTAAGAAATTGATAATGATAATACATATATTAAATTTATTGATATTGATTATAAACTTAACGAAAATATAATGATATTGTATATCTTGTAATATATTTTACCGAGGATGGAATGATGAAAAAGAAACGTTGGCATATTATGCCAAGGAATGTAGAAAAAGAGAATACATTGATCCGTGAACTCGGTGTAAATCCGATTGTAGCAAGATTGATGGTGAATCGGAATATAGATAGCGATGAAGGCCATCGCTTCTTAGAAGGTACACTTAAAGATTTGCTTGATCCCTTTACCTTAAAGGATATGGAAACGGCGGTTGCGCTCATCTTAGAAACCATAGAAGCAAAAAAATCTATAGTCGTCTATGGAGATTATGATGTGGATGGTATTACGGCTACATCGCTGTTATATCGCTTTTTAGTTAAAATGGGGGCTCGTGTAAGTTATTACATACCGGAACGGCAAAGCGAAGGATATGGATTAAATTTAGAGGCATTAGAGCATATTATCTCTGATGGCGCATCTTTAGTGATAACCGTGGACTGTGGTATTAGCTCTTATGATATTGTGGAGGCCGTTTGTGATCGCATCGATATCATTATTACAGACCATCATACGGCACCGCCTCAAATTCCACCTGCCCGTGCCGTTATCAATCACAAACAACCAGATTGTCCTTATAGGGATAAAAATTTATCCGGTGTGGGGGTTGCATTTAAACTATGCCAAGCATTATGGTTGCGTCAATGCGGAGAGTGGTATCTTGATGATTTAGATATCGTTGCACTTGGAACCGTTGCTGACGTCGTTCCGTTGGTTGGAGAAAACCGCATCATCGTTCAGGCTGGACTTAAGAAGATGAACGAGTTGCCTAATTTAGGCATCGATAAACTTATCGATGTGGCCGGCTTACATGATAAAACGATCACCGCAGGCCATATTGGATTTACCTTAGCACCGCGCCTAAATGCGGCAGGCCGCGTTACTCATGCAACGCGTGCCGTTGAGCTACTTGTTACGGACGATGTAGATTTGGCAGAGACCATTGCTCAAGAATTACAAGAAACGAATATGGAACGTCAAGAAATAGAACGCTCTATTCATGAAGAAGCCCGCGCTAATGTAGCTGCTCAAGGTCATCTAGCTGATTATGTAACAGTAGTAGCTGGAGAAAATTGGCATCCCGGTGTTATCGGTATCGTCGCATCGCGATTGGTAGAAGAGTTTTACAAGCCTACACTTGTTATTAGCATTGATAATGGCGTAGGTAAAGGCTCTTGTCGTAGCATTGAAGGGTTTAATATTTATAATGCATTAAAATCCTGTGAAGATATATTGATTCAATTTGGCGGCCATGCCGCAGCGGCTGGATTTAGTATAGATGCTAGCCGTATCGATGAATTGCGTCATCGTTTAACAGAATATTGTAAGGTTCAAGTTTCTCCTGATGAGTATATTCCCGTTGTATCCATTGATGCCACATTGCCTGTTGATGATATTGATGTAGATATCGTAGATCGTGTGTCAGCCTTAGAACCATATGGAATGGGGAATAGCACACCTATATTTGGCGTTATGGATGCAAAGGTGCAGGACATTATGCTGATGGGGCAACTCAAAAATCACTGTAAGGTGATTTTAGCCACCGCCAATGGTAGCGTTGATGCTATCGCTTGGAATCGCCCTGATTTGTTTAGACATATTTTTCAAGGCATGAATGTGAAAGTTGCCTTTACACTTCAAAAAAATGAATGGCAAGGTTTTGTATCTCCACAACTCATGATTCAAGATATAGAACCTATCATAGAAGAACCTATTCAATTAAGTGCTGAAGGTTTACGTGAAATATATACAATTGTACGCCTCGCATTAAAAGGCGGTGCTAATTCTTTATACCATGTGGAACAAGAAATTTTGCGGCGTAAACCCACCAATCAAAATGGTTCATCTGCATTGATGGCCCTTGATGTGTTTAAAGAATTAGGTATTATTAGCGAAGAAACGAACGATAATGGACAAGCGATGATCCGTTGGAATGTCATCAATGGTAAGCTTGATTTGACAACATCCGTTACGTTTATTACATATAGTCCGCAGGAGGTGATACAATGATGACCATAAATGAAGAAGGCAAAGCCTTAGTTGAACAAAAAGGCTTTAATAAAGAAGAGGCCTTAAAAGAGTTTATGGATTATGTGCATTCGTATCTAGGAGATGATGAATGCGACCAAATCATGAAGGCTTTCACCCTTGCAGATAAAGCCCATGAAGGTCAATTTAGAGCCTCTGGTGAACCGTATATCATGCACCCTCTTGCCGTGGCAGAGATTTTGGCGCATTTGCAAATCGATCATATTACATTGATTGCAGCCTTGCTCCACGATGTCGTTGAGGATACGGAGTATACAAAGGAAGATATTGAAAAATTATTTGGCTCTGAAGTAGCGTTCCTCGTTGATGGGGTAACAAAATTAAATCAGTTCCAATATGAAACTAAAGAAGATCGCCAAATGGAAAATTATCGCAAGATGATTTTAGCCATGGCGAAAGACGTGCGCGTTGTCGTTATCAAACTGGGTGACCGGTTGCATAATATGCGTACCTTAAAGCATATGCGTAGCGATAAACAAAAACGCATTGCTAAGGAAACATTGGAGATTTTTGCTCCTTTAGCTCATCGCCTTGGTATTTTCAACGTAAAATGGGAACTGGAGGATTTATCCTTCCGGTACCTAGAACCAGATAAATACTATGATCTCGTTGATCAAATGAAACAAAAGCGTCAAGCCCGTGAAGATATCGTTAACGATACGATGGAACAATTGACGAAGGCTCTTGGTGAGGCCGGTATCAAAGCGGATATCAAGGGACGACCAAAGCATTTTTATAGTATCTATAAAAAGATGAAAAAGGATAATCGCGACTTGTCTCAAATTTATGATTTATTGGCTGTACGCGTTATCGTTGATACTGTACCGGATTGTTATGCCGTTCTAGGTATTGCTCATAGCATTTGGAAACCGTTGCCTTATCGGTTTAAAGATTATATTTCCATGCCGAAATCCAACATGTATCAATCATTGCATACTACGGTTATTGGTACGATGGGGCAACCTGTAGAAATCCAAATTCGTACATGGGAAATGCATCGTGTTTCCGAATATGGCGTAGCTGCCCATTGGCGTTACAAAGAAGGTAATAAGGGCGCTGATAAAGAATTTGACCAAAAGGTTGCATGGCTTCGTCAAGTGTTAGAATGGCAAGATACGTCTAACCCTAAGGAACTTGTTAATGCTTTGAAATTAGATGTATTCTCTGGTGAGGTATTCGTATTTACACCGAAGGGTGATGTGGTTAAGTTGCCTATCGGTTCTGTACCACTCGACTTTGCTTATCGCGTTCATACCGATGTAGGTCATCGTTGTGTAGGGGCAAAGGTTAATGGTAAAATTGTGCCTCTGGATTACACATTGCAAAATGGGGATATCGTCGATATCATTACCTCTAAAACTGGTAAACCAAGCCTTGATTGGCTCAATATTGTAGGCTCTTCTGAAAGTAAGAACAAAATCCGTAATTGGTTCAAACGAGAAAATAAAGAAGAAAATATTGAAAAGGGTCTTGAAGCCCTTGAGCGCGAAGCAAAACGCCTCAATTATAGTTGGAAAGAGCTTTGCTGTGATAATCGCATTCAACAAGTTGTAAAACAGTTGAAGTCCAATACTGAAAATGAACTATATGCCGCTTGTGGCTATGGTGGGATACCGGTAAGTACCGTTCTATTGCGATTGGTTGAACTATACAAAAAATCAAAAGAGCATGAAGATGCTCGTAAAACAACGGAACAAATCATAGAAAAGTTAAAGGTACAAGGGGCCAAAAAAGCTAAGAATGGCACTGGTGTTCTCGTAAAAGGCGAACCTGGTGTTATGGTTCGTATGGCGAAATGTTGTAATCCTGTACCAGGAGACGATATTATTGGTTATATTACAAGAGGTCGTGGTGTTTCTGTACATCGCTCTGATTGTACAAGCCTTGGTCATACACCGGAAGATCTAGAGCGTATGATTGAAGTTTCGTGGGATGAAGCATCGAGTGAATCCTTCCATGTAGGCATCGATATTCAAGCCTATGATAGATCAGGAATCCTCATGGAGGTAATGGCGGTGCTTTCAGAATTGAAAATTACCATTACCAATATGAACGCCAAAGTTCTTGAAAACACGAAAAATGTAATGATCAACATCG
This sequence comes from Veillonella sp. ICM51a, assembly GCF_000524355.1. Taxonomy (NCBI): domain Bacteria; kingdom Bacillati; phylum Bacillota; class Negativicutes; order Veillonellales; family Veillonellaceae; genus Veillonella; species Veillonella sp. ICM51a. The sequence continues at coordinate 47,218 of NZ_JAPX01000018.1, read as the reverse complement.
TTGTTGAAATTCGAGATATATCGCAACTTGATTTTGTTATGACTAAATTGCGTCGTATCCGTGAAGTGTATACGGTACAACGTAGCAAAGGTGGTGCATAATGGATACATCAAATTTAGTTCTCATGCGTATGCCGTTGGGACCGCTTGGAACCAATTGTTATGTGATAGGCGATAAGGAACAGGGTGAAGCGTTCATTATCGATCCTGCTACGACAGAGGTACTCGATGCTTTAAAAAAACATAATTTAAAGCCGAAAGCAGTTCTCTTAACTCATGGTCATGGGGATCACATCGGTGGCGTACAAGGCATTGTAGATGCTTACGATGTGCCTATCTATATACATCATAATGATGTGAAATACTTAAGTGATCCGGAATTGAATCTAAGCAATTATAGCAATCCTACACCGATTACCGTAAAAGGGCGCATTATAGAGGTTCATGAAGGTGATCACATCACATGTGGTGCTATTGATTTGACAGTATACGAAACACCAGGTCACACACCTGGCGGCGTATGCTACTATATGCCGGGTTTAGTATTTGTTGGGGATACTTTATTTAATCAATCTGTGGGGCGTACTGATTTTGTAGAAGGTGATTATGATGCCCTCATCAACGCGATTAAAACAAAGTTATATACATTGCCAGACAATACAATGGTATATCCTGGACATGGTCCAGAAACACAAATTGGTTATGAAAAACAATATAATCCATTTGTAGGTGCTTAATTAATTTATTTAGTAAAGGGGATAGTAATTATGAATACAACATTAGAAAAATTAAAAGAACGTATTAAAGACAAAAAATACAAATTGACTACACAACGTCAAACGATTTTACAAGCTTTTATCGATGCTGAAGAAAATCACTTGAGCGCAGAAGATGTATATGTATTGGTAAAAGAAGTAGCGCCAGATATCGGACTTGCTACTATCTACCGTACATTGGATTTATTTACAGAACTAGATTTGTTAAAACGTCTTGACTTTGGTGATGGCCGTAATCGTTATGAATTAAATGACGAAGAGTTTGCCCATTTCCATCATCATTTGATCTGTGTAAAATGTGGTAAGGTTTCCGAGTTTGAAGATGATATGCTAGAAACATTGGAATCTATCATTGCAAAGAAATTGAATTTCCGTACCATCGATCATCAATTAAAAGTATATGGTTACTGCAGTGATTGCCAAGCACATATGACGCCAGCAGAACTTGAAAAGCTCGATAAAATGGCACATCATGCTTAATGGATATCATTACACAGGGCCACTACCGCTTGGATCGGTAGTGGCCCACAACTGTGGTGCAGCCGGATTGTTTTCACGCAATGAAGAGGCTGATGTGATTCTGCGTGCTGTCGAACGTGATGATATGTATGTCTTGACCGTGTCTATTCGTGGCGTTGAACATACTTTGACAGGTCCTGTATCTTCTATGGGCCGACGCTCAATAGGCCAGTCCTTACTCGTATTGTTGCGTACAGAACAGGGTTTGCCTGCTCATAATGAGTGGGGCACAATGGTAGGGGTGCGTCCTACTAAATTACTTCATAAATATATAGACCAATATGGTTCATTAGAGGATGCAACTCGTCACATTGGGGACGAGTTTTCTGTGTCTTTGGAAAAATTAGATATTCTCAGTCGTATTGGACAATATCAACGTCCTTTTTTAGAGTCTCACTCTAATAAGGATATAAGCCTCTATTGTGGTATTCCATTTTGTGAAACACGTTGTGTATATTGTTCATTTCCATACGGTTTATATCAAGAGTATCATCGACAATCTGAATTCATAGCAGCCTTATTAGATGATATAGATGATGTACGCCAGATTTGTGAAAGTTACAATTTGCACACGAATACGCTCTATATGGGTGGTGGTACACCCACTATATTGAATAATGAAGATTTTCATCATGTCCTAACTGGATTATCTACATTGATACCTAAAGGGCATGAATTCACGGTTGAAGCGGGAAGACCAGATTCTATAACCACTGAAAAAATACAGTCTATGCAAGCGTGTCATGTGAATCGTATTAGCATTAATCCTCAGACGATGGACGATACCATATTACGTCGCATCGGGCGTGGACACAGCGCACAAGATATCGATGATATGTATCAATATGTTAAAAAACATACAGATTTTGCTGTTAATATGGATTTTATAGCAGGTCTGCCTGGGCAAAATATAAAACATATGGTGCATAACATGGATTATATTTGTCATAATTTGCCTGAAAATGTTACAATTCATACGTTAGCTATCAAACGCGGTAGTCCGCTATATGATTTGAACATGCAACATGATGTACCTGATGAGTCCATAGTAAAACACATGGTACAGTATGCTCAGGAACGATTAGAGCAGGCAGGTTATGTGCCGTATTATCTATATCGTCAACAATATATGAGAGGGCAACTTGAAAATATTGGGTATACATTGCCAGGTCAAGCGTGTGAATATAATATTCAAATCATGGAAGAGCGGCAAACAATTATGTCTATGGGACCAGGTGGATCATCTAAATGGATTAAGGCCCCTGCGTTTAGACAGAAAAAGCAACACATGCCAAAAGATGTGGATGTATATACAGATACATTAAAGGCTTTATTAGCTAAGAGGCATGCATTATGTAAATCATTTTGGGAGGTTGTGTAATGGCTATTAAAAGACCAAGAGGTACACAAGATTTCTTGCCAGAACAAATTGTAAATTGGCATTATATAGAACAGCATATGCGCGAAATTTGTAAAGCTTATGGCTTTAGCGAAATTCGTACACCTGCCTTTGAAGATACAAAGTTATTTTTACGGGGCATTGGGGAAACTACGGACGTAGTATCAAAGGAAATGTATACCTTCTCCACTGGCGATGACAAGGAACAAAGCTATACATTGCGCCCTGAAAATACGGCTTCTGCCGTACGGGCGTACCTTGAAAATAAGGTGTATGGTAAAGAAAATTTAACAAAATGGTTCTATATGGGTTCTATGTTCCGTCACGATAAACCGCAAGCTGGTCGCTATCGTGAATTCCATCAATTTGGTGCAGAAGTACTCGGTTCTCCATCTCCTGTAGTGGATAGCGAAGTTATCTGTATGATTGTACAGTTGTTGAAAGATTTCGGCCTTAAGGATCTCAATGTAGAGGTGAACTCTGTAGGTTGTCCAAACTGTCGTCCTACGTATCGTCAAAAATTGATTGAGTTCTTTGAACCTAAAAAAGATCAACTTTGTGAAGATTGCCAAGAGCGGCTATATAAAAATCCATTGCGCTTATTAGATTGTAAAAATGAAACGTGCAAAGCCTTATCCGTAGGCGCTCCTGAGATTCATGAACATCTATGCGAAGAATGTAATACCCATTTTGAAGAACTTAAAACATTACTTGATGCGGCGAATATTCAATATAATCTAAATCCACGTTTGGTTCGTGGCCTAGATTACTACACAAAAACTGCCTTTGAAGTTCAATATACTCCATTAGGTGCGCAAAGTGCCGTTGCCGGTGGTGGTCGTTATGATGGTCTTGTAGAGGAACTCGATGGTCCTCATACACCAGCTATTGGTTTTGCAATGGGCATGGAACGATTGTTATTGGCTTTAGAAAAACAAAACTTGTTGCCTGAACCGACAATCGAACCAGCAGTATTTGTAGTAGCTCTTGGAGAGGCTGCAAAATTAGAAGCTTTCAAGATTTGTCAAACATTGCGTAGCGCATATATCACTGCGGAAATGGATGGACAAGGTAAAAGTATGAAGGCTCAATTAAAATATGCTAACAAAATTCATGCAAAATATGTTATCATAGTGGGTGATGATGAATTGGCTAAGCAAGAGGCCATCATTCGTTTTATGGAAACAAGTGAACAAGAAACAGTGCCATTAGCATCTGTTTCTGAACGTATATCTTCTTTGGTGAAAGGATGACAGTAGAATGGAAACAATGAAAGGCTTACACCGTACACACGGTTGTGGCACTATTTCTGAAGCAGAAGTAGGTAAAGAGGTTGTATTATGTGGTTGGGTTGAACGTCGTCGTGACCACGGCGGTTTGATCTTCTTGGACTTGCGAGATCGTTCTGGCATCGTTCAAGTTGTAGCATCCCCAGATCATAATGTGGAATCTTTCCACAAGGCTGAAGATGTTCGTAATGAATATGTGCTTTGTGTACGTGGTAAAATTACAAAACGCGATGAAGAAGCAATCAATCCTAACTTGCCTACAGGCGCTTATGAAATGTATTGTGAAGAACTTCGCGTATTGAATTCTGCGAAAACACCTCCATTCTACATTCAAGATAATATCGATGTAGATGAAAACATCCGCTTGAAATATCGTTATCTCGATTTGCGTCGTCCAGAAATGCAACGCAACTTGATTTTGCGTCATAAGGTAACAAAGGCTATGCGCGATTTCTTCGATAGCCGCGATTTCCTTGAAATCGAAACACCTATGCTTACAAAATCTACACCAGAAGGCGCGCGTGACTATTTAGTACCTTCTCGTGTGAATGCAGGTACATTCTATGCATTGCCTCAATCTCCACAAATTTTCAAACAAATTTTGATGGTAGCAGGCTATGAAAAATATTTCCAAATCGTACGTTGCTTCCGCGATGAAGATTTGCGTGCAGACCGTCAACCAGAATTCACACAACTCGACTTGGAAATGAGCTTCGTTGATGAAGAGGACATTTATGCACTATTGGAACAAATGGTTGCAGAAGTGTTCAAAAAGACATTGGGCAAAGAAATTCCATTGCCTATGCCTCGTATTACATGGGATGAAGCGATGGATAAATATGGTTCTGATAAACCAGATCTTCGCTTTGACATGGCTTTCACAGATGTAACTGAACTCGTAAAAGATACTGAATTCAAAGTATTCCGCTCTGTTATCGATAATGGCGGTATCGTAAAAGGTATCGTTGTACCTGGTGATGCTGGTATTCCTCGTCGTGAACTCGATGATTTGGTAGCATATGTAAATCGCTACGGTGCAAAAGGTTTGGCTTGGGCTTGCTTCAATGAAGACGGTTCCATTAAATCTCAAATCATGAAGTTCTTAGGCGAAGATACAATCCGCAATATCGGTGAAAAAATGGGCGCTAAAGGCGGCGACCTTGTATTGATGATTGCTGATAAACCAGCAACTGTTGCTCGTGCACTTGGTGAGTTGCGCCTTGAAATGGCTCGTCGTATGAACATGATTGACGAAGATAAATTGGCTTTCACATGGGTAACAGATTTCCCTATGTTCGAATATAACGAAGATGAAAAACGCTATGTTGCTATGCATCATCCGTTCACAATGCCTCGCCACGAAGATCTTGATAAATTACAATCCGATCCTGGTAGCGTAAAAGCAATTGCTTACGATATGGTATTGAACGGCGTTGAAATCGGTGGCGGTTCCTTGCGTATTTATCAATCTGACGTACAAGAAAAAGTATTTAAAGCCATTGGTTTATCCGAAGAAGAAGCTAAATCTAAATTCGGTTTCATGCTTGATGCATTTAAATACGGTGCGCCACCTCATGCAGGTTGTGCATTTGGTCTTGATCGTCTCGTTATGTTGATGGCTAAACGTCAATCCATCCGCGACGTTATCGCATTCCCTAAAACACAATCCGCTTCTGATATCATGAGCCAAGCGCCATCTGAAGTAGAACCTAAACAATTAAAAGAATTACACATAAAACCAGATGTAGAGGAAGAAGAACAATCCTTGGTATAATCGCAAGTAAGCATATTATAAAAGGACCGCAAGAATTGCTAAAATTTTAAAAGTCAAGTCTTGTAAATGATAAATCTTTCTGCTACTATTTATGTATAAGATATCCCTGCCATGTGCGTGTGATATCGCAGTTTTGAGCCAACACATTTTCTTCGGGAGTCCAGAACTCTCGTCTGAACGTTACGCCCTCACGGGACAACTGCAGGATGAGGAGGACACCCACCTGCTCTTGCAGGATCAAAACGCGGTACATTACGGCATGGTGGGGCTTTTTTGCATGTAAAGAATGAATGGAGGTAGCATGGATAGTTTATTTGATGCATTACCTACGAATAAATATGAACCACTACCGGTGCGAATGAGACCGACAGAACTTGATCATTTGTATGGTCAAGAACAGGCGGTAGGTAAGGGGACATTCCTTCGCGCCATGGTGGAAAAGGATACAATACCATCTATGTTGTTTTACGGGCCTTGTGGAACTGGTAAAACGACATTAGCCGGTATCATTGCTAAGATGAGCAACAGCCATTTTGTCAATTTAAATGCGACAAATGCAGGTATCGGTGAATTGCGAAATATTATAGAAGATGCGCGGAAACGCGTTCGTTCTTTGCAACAACGAACCATTTTATTTCTCGATGAAATACATCGCTTTAATAAGAGTCAACAAGACGTACTGTTACCCTGCGTTGAAGATGGTACGATTATTCTTATTGGGGCAACTACAGAAAATCCATTTTTTGAAGTTAATCGCCCATTATTATCGAGGCTACGACTTATTACATTGGAGGCCTTAACGCCGAAGGCAATTAGTCAAATTTTAAAGCGAGCTCTTACAGATAGTGAAGTAGGCTTAGGGGCTCGTAACTTACAGGTAAAGGATGAGTTGCTTGAGGATATAGGTATCTTCGTCAATGGAGATGGTCGTATGGCACTCAATATTTTGGAGCAAGCTGCGGCCATGGTACACGATGGCGAAGTAATTACTTTAGAAATACTTGAAAAGGTCGTAGGTCGTCGCATTTATACATACGATAAAAAAGGAGATAGTCATTACGACACAATTTCCGCCTTTATTAAAAGTATGCGCGGGTCCGATGTACAGGCTACACTTCACTACTTAGCACGTATGATAGAGGCCGGTGAGGATCCTAATTTTATCGCTCGTCGTATTGTCATTTGTGCCGCCGAAGATGTAGGATTAGCAGATCCACAAGCCTTAATATTGGCTAATGCAGCAGCACAGGCCGCGCATATGGTGGGATTTCCAGAGGCGCGTATCATTTTATCTGAGGCGGCGTGCTATGTGGCGCTAGCGCCTAAGAGTAATTCTGCATATCTAGGTATTGATGCGGCTATTTCAGATGTGCGTCATAAAGACTGTGGGCAAGTGCCGGATCACTTGCGTGATAGCCATTATAGTGGAGCTAGTAAACTAGGACATGGGCTAACTTATAAATATGCTCATAACTATCCGAATGGATATGTTAAGCAACAATATTTACCGGATCCTTTAATACATGCTGAGTATTATACGGGCGTCGATCGTGGGGTAGAGCATAATCTGTTAAAAGATTGGAATGATAGGCGCAAAGATAAATAGAATGGTCAATATATGGTATAATATAATGATGATTTGAAATAGATTTTTATATAAAAGTAAGGGGTTTGTATACGATTATGGCAGAAGAGAAAAAAACTTCTACACGAGGGCGGAAGCCTCGCAAAAAACGAGCTACACCGGCACCAAAAAAAGAAGGATTTTCACTGCGTAATGAAGTGAAAGGCATTATTGTCATAGGTGTTGCCATACTGGCATTGCTAGGCTTTTTTGGCTTTGATTTAGGCATTGTAGGCGAAATATTGACGGGAATATTTCGCTATGGATTTGGCTTTGGGGGCATAATTCCGTGCATTGCTGTACTATGGCTTGGATGGCGTTTATTATACCAAGGTAAATTTATGTCTATTACACGTCGTGGTCTTCTCATAACAGTTTTTTACTTATTAGCCATTACCATGGTTCCACTATGTCGTGTGCCTGTGGGTGATGAATTGGCGACTACAGCGCTGGCAGATCAAGGTGGTGTTGTGGGCGGTTTCTTGGCTTCCTTTATACGAACTATGTTCGGTGAAGTTGGTTCCATTATTGTTGTTGCCGTACTTATGCTTTGCTGTGGTCTCCTTATTACGCGCCTATCCTTGGGAAACGGATTGCGTAAGGCTGCTGATAAAACGCAAGTAGGCCTTGATAAGGCAAAAGAAGTGGCTGTTGAAAAGGTAGCAGTAGCCAAAGAGGTTATCGAAGATTGGAATGAACAGCGTAAAGAAGCAGCACAGCGCAAGGCTTATGACCGCGAAAAGGATACGCGATACACTGATGCAGCTCAGAATGCTGTAGAGACTCTTGAAAATAGAGGCGTTGTAGCTGCTAATGATGATTATGAAGTTGAGCCAATCGATACACATACGCCTTCTTCTTGGAAAGAATTAGCCGAGTTAGAGGCTCGTAATAGAGCGGCAGAACGATTAGTACAAATCTCTGAAGAATCTGGTGATGCTGTCGATAACGGTGAAATTCGTACTAATAGTATGGATGATGAGCCAAAATCAATGCCTGCATGGCTCCATAATCATGATGAAGAACATGCCGATATTGAAGAATTTGATACAGATGATAGTGTTGAGAATGATGCATATGGCACCAATGAATCAGGCCCAGCAGAATACTCTTATCAACCAACAACTATTGGTCCGTTAGAAACCAATCATGCGGCGATTGCAAGTGCTGTACCTGGAAGTGGTGCGGCTGCAAGCTCTGTTAGTGCTGGCGCAGGCATGAGTTCTATGCCATTATCTGTACCGTCTTTGGCAAGTACTGCTGAGGATACAGCACAGGTAGCCGTTTCTAAAGATGGACAGATTCATAGAACTTACGACAAACCATATCACTTCCCAAGCCTTGATATTTTGGCGAAAGGGGAGGTAGGTCAAAATAATAATGACGAGGTCGCGTATAATGCGATGCGCCTTGAAGATGTTTTATCTAGTTTTGGCATTTCTGCTAAGGTAGTTAATGCTACGCAAGGCCCAACGGTAACACGGTATGAAATTGAACCAGCCCAAGGTGTTAAGGTAAGTAGAATCGTAAACTTAACAGATGATATTGCTTTGAATCTAGCGGCTCAACATATACGTATGGAGGCGCCAATTCCAGGAAAATCTGCTATCGGTATTGAGGTACCTAATACGAAAACAGAAGCCGTTCACTTGCGCGATGTGCTAGATTGTAGTGACTTTAAAGAGGCACGTGGCGGCATTCCTGTAGGTCTTGGTAAGGATATCGCTGGTAAACCGGTGATTACAGACTTGGCTAAGATGCCACATCTATTGGTAGCTGGTACAACAGGTTCCGGTAAATCTGTATGTGTGAATACATTGATTTCCAGTATTCTCTTTAGCCGTAAACCAGAAGAGGTTAAGTTATTACTTATCGACCCTAAGATGGTTGAATTATCTGTGTATAATGGCATTCCTCATTTGATGGCACCAGTTGTAACGGATATGAAAAAAGCGGCTGCTGTATTGCGTTGGGCAGTTCGAGAAATGGAAGCTCGTTACAAGGCATTTGCTGCATCCGGTAAGCGCGATATTAAAAGTTATAATGAAGCGCATCCTAAGTCGGCAATGCCGCTTATCGTATTGATTATCGATGAGTTGGCGGACTTGATGATGACTGCTCCTGATGATATTGAAGAATCCATTAGTCGATTGGCGCAGATGGCACGTGCTGCTGGTATTCATATGGTATTAGCTACACAACGTCCATCTGTTAACGTTATTACCGGCTCTATTAAGGCAAACGTGCCAAGCCGTATTTCTTTTGCCGTAGGGTCCCAAATCGATTCTCGTACAATCCTCGATATGGCGGGTGCTGAAAAATTATTAGGCAAAGGTGATATGTTGTTCTCTCCAATTGGGGCTAATAAACCAATTCGTGTACAAGGTGCTTTCATCTCAGATGATGAAGTGGAACATTTGGTAGAGTTTGTAAAACAACAACGAGAACCAGAATACGATGATACGGTAACGGCTGAGGCAGAAAAGGAAATCGCAGCACAAGATAATGATGAACAAGATATTTATCGTGATGAGTTATTAGAACGAGCCGTTAATCTTGTGATGGAATCTGGTCAAGCATCCGTGTCGATGTTGCAACGTAGATTCCGTATCGGTTATACGCGTGCTGCACGCCTTGTAGATACCATGGAGGATCTTAAAATTGTAGGTCCTAATATGGGTAGTAAAGCACGAGAGATTTTAATGAGTCCAGAACAGGTGAAAGCTCGATACTTCTCTGATTCTGAGGAATAGAAAGGGATATACTGTGGCTGAGTTAGGTGAAGAATTACGTCGAGAACGAGTACGTAGAAATCTCACATTTAAAGATATTGAACAAGTACTTCATATTAAAACAACCTATTTAGAAGCCATCGAAGATGGAAACTATGCAGTTATCCCAGGACGTGTATACGCGAAAGGTTTTATTCGCAATTATGGAAATTACCTTGGCCTTGATGGAGATCGCTTAGTGAAGGTGTATCAAAATCAAGTAGGTGAAGTGGATACATTTACAATACGTCCTATTATGCGTCAAAAGAAACAGGAAACCATTAATTCTGTGCAGAGTGAGTACGTTGAGCATCAGATGGCAAAACGTCGTATGTCGCTTGAAACGAGACAGAAAAAGCGACAACGGTCCATTGAACAAGAACGCATTATGCTTGCTATTATTGCCGTATTCATGGTGATATTTTTGATATGGTTGTTTTTATTCTAAGATACATCGTTACAGTTAAAGGAAGGTTATATTGATGGATACATTTTTAGTTACAGAACGCGCAGATATGGAAGCGCGCGGGTGGGCAGAACTCGATTTCGTGCTCATCAGTGGCGATGCGTATGTAGATCATCCATCTTTTGCGCCTGCCGTAATTGGTCGTTATCTAGAATCCAAAGGCTATCGAGTTGGTATTATTGCCCAACCTGATTGGAATGATGTTAATGCTTTTAAAAAATTAGGGAAGCCTCGTCTTGCATCGCTTGTTACTGCAGGCAACTTGGATTCCATGCTCAATAAGTTTACGGCTGCTAAAAAAATCCGTCGTGAAGATGATTACTCACCGGGAGGTGAGGCAGGACATCGCCCCGATAGAGCGACCTTGGTATACTCTAACCGCATGAAAGAAGCCTTTAGAGATGTGCCTCTTATCATTGGTGGCATCGAGGCTTCATTGCGGCGTTTTGGGCATTATGATTATTGGTCTGATACGGTGCGTCGGTCCATTCTTGTAGACTCTAAGGCTGATGTACTTATATATGGCATGGGTGAATTACAGATTCTAGAGTTAGCCGAAGCACTAGATCAAAATCGATTCGAAGAATCATTGCCAAATATACGTGGTATTTGTTATATGTCAAAAGACATACCATCCATTGATTGTGTTGAATGTCCTTCCTTTGAAGAAATCAAGGCAGATAAAATGGCCTTTGCCGATGCTTTTCGCATTCAATATGATGAACAAGATCCATTCTATGGACGACCTATTGTACAAAAACATGGAGATCGCTATGTTGTACAAAATGTACCGGCTTTACCATTAACACAGGAACAAATGGATGCGGCTTATGACTTACCATACACTCGTAAATGGCATCCATCGTATGATGATAAAGGGGGCGTGCCTGCATTAAGCGAGGTGCAGTTTAGCCTCGTTAGTCAACGTGGTTGTTTTGGTAGTTGCTCATTTTGTGCTATTACCAATCATCAAGGCCGTATAATTCAAAATCGCAGCCATCAGTCTTTGATTGATGAAGCTAAGTTGATGATCAATATGGATGGGTTTAAAGGCTACATTCATGATGTAGGTGGTCCAACGGCCAATTTCAGACATTTAGCATGCGATAAACAAGCCGTCTTTGGCGCTTGTAAAGGTCGCACCTGTGCGGCGCCGGAACCTTGTGAAAATTTGAATACTAATCACGATGATTACATTGCATTATTGCGCAAGTTACGAAAGTTAAAGGGCGTAAAAAAGGTCTTCGTCAGATCGGGGTTACGTTATGACTATGTGTTAGCCGACAATAACAAAGCCTTTGTAAAGGAACTTTGTCAATATCATGTGAGTGGTCAGCTAAAGGTTGCGCCTGAACATGTATCAAAGCGTGTAACGACTATGATGGGTAAGGCTGGAAAAGAAGAATTCCTGACCTTTAAAAAATGGTTTGAAGAGGCAAATCGTGAATTAGGGAAAAAACAATATTTAGTTCCTTATTTTATGAGTTCTCATCCAGGATGTACATTAGAGGATGCCATAGAATTAGCTGAATTTTTACGAGATCAGCATATGTACCCTGAACAAGTGCAAGATTTTATTCCTACACCGGGCAGTCTTTCAACGTGCATGTATTATACGGGGATTAATCCTCTTGATGGCAAGCCTGTTTATGTGGCTAAAAAAGGTCGGGACAAGGCTAAGCAACGAGCCTTGATGCAATATAAAAACATTGAAAATTACGACTTGGTAAAAGAGGCCCTTATCGAAGCTAATCGGCGTGATTTAATCGGATTTGGACCTGAGTGCTTAATTCCATCTAGACCAATTGGACAAGGTAAAATGCAAAATCAAGGACGAAACAAAACGGGACAATCGAGAGGCGGTCAATCTCGATATGCTCGAAGTGGTTCTCCTTCACAGGTCAATAAGACTAAGGGAGAACGTAAAAGGAGATTTACGCGATGAAACGATGGATGGCATTTATTGTGTTAATGCTTTTTGTCTTAGGTATGATGGGGTATGGCATATACTTTTATCGAGAGGAACAAATTGAAAAATCAAAAGCGCCTGTACGCGGTGAAATTACGGTTTACACTGACTTACCTAATAACTTAACAACACTATTAGCTGATAAATATTTAGAGGATAAAAACGTAAAAGTTAATATTATGCCACTCACTGAGGAGCAAATGGAACAACGGGTTTCCTCTAAGTTAGCAGATTCATCTGGTGATGTAGTGATTACATCTGAGGATAACCTCGTCATCGGTGCTAGTAAAGATAAGTTTGCTCCTATTGTAAATGAACGCATAGATGAGGTCTTGGATCGCCTAAAGGATTCAAATGGTTACTGGGTCGGCTTATGGTATGATCCTATCGTTTTTGTACAAAATGAATCATTTTACAATAAACTAGGTCAACATATTACGACTTGGGATACCTTGCAAAAGCCTGGGAACTGGCGTGTGGTGATGACAGATTTCGGAGCATCTCAAAATGCGGCTAATCTTTTGTACAATTTGGTGGAATATAAAGGCGAGCCAGATGCTCTTGCAGATTTATTAGCTTTAAAAACACATGTTATACAACATTCTAAGTTCCTTTCCACACCTGTACGGCTAACAGCTCTTGGTGAATCGGATATTGGCATTGGGAATCTTTCTGATGCACAACAGTACATTCGCCATTCTTATCCTGTAAAAATGATTTATCCTAGTGATGGCACATCATTTTATATAACAGGTGCAGCGGTGCAAAAAGATTCTAAGCATAAAAATGAAAGTATAGAGTTTATTACTTGGTTACTATCTAGTGAAACTGCAAAATATATGATGAATAATAATTTTACCTATATATTCGCCAATCCTGAAGTTACCGAACCCGTAGATGCACTAGGGCGTTCCGTAGTGCTATGGCCTGTTAATGGTGGCTATACAGTGGAGGGAAAAGAACTTTTATTGAATCACTGGGTTAGCCAAGTACGTTTTAGAAAAGATCAATAGAAGTGTATTTCTATAAAATACGTATACAATATCGTTACATTCTATAAATAAGAAAGGATTTAGAATGACCAAATCATTGGGATATATTAGCCTAGGTTGTGCTAAAAATTTAGTAGATACAGAGGTTATGCTTGGATTGTTAAAGGATGATGGTTATACCATTACCGATAATTTACATGAGGCTGACTTAATTATCATAAATACATGTACCTTTATAGAGAAAGCTAAGGAAGAATCTATCAATACGATTCTTGAAGCTGCTCAGTATAAAGAAACTGGTCGTTGTAAAGGCTTAATTGTAGCAGGTTGCTTGAGTCAACAATACCAAGATGAGTTGTTTACAGAAATCCCTGAAATTGATGCCCTTATTGGTACTGGTGCATGGGATCAAGTTATGGTAGCTGTTGATGCGATTGAGCATGGCAATCGTAGCTGCATCATGGAAAATATCACTAATATCTATGATGAACGCATGCCTCGCATTCAAACAACGCCTCGCTACAGTGCGTATGTAAAAATTGCAGAAGGTTGTAACAATGGTTGTACATTCTGTATCATTCCTAAGGTGCGTGGTGCATTTAGAAGTCGTTCTATTGATTCTATTAAGGCTGAAGTTGAACGATTAGCTACGTCAGGGGTTAAAGAAATCGTTCTCATTGCACAAGATACGACTAGCTACGGCATTGATTTAAATAATGGTAAACCATTACTTACAGAGCTGTTAAAAGAATTAACTAAGGTTGAGGGAATCGAGTGGATTCGCATGCTCTATTTATATCCAACATTCTTTAGTGATGAATTGCTTGATATTATCGTCAATGAACCGAAGCTTTGTAAATATGTTGATATACCATTACAACATGTAAACAACGATATTCTTAAACAAATGAATCGTCGTGATTCTCGTGAGGATATTGAGCGATTATTAAAGAAAATCCGCAATGCACCAACTCATGTTACATTGCGTACATCGATTATTGTTGGATTCCCTGGTGAAACAGATGAACAGTTCCAAGAACTTTGTGAATTTGTGAAGGATATCAAGTTTGATAACATGGGTGTTTTCACATACTCTCAAGAGGAAGGGACCATTGCAGGGGCTCGTGAAGATCAAGTACCAGAAGAGGTTAAAGAAGAACGCTATCATACATTGATGTCTATACAAGCTGCTATTTCAGAAGAGAATAACCGCGATTTAGAAGGCACTATTGACTATGCCATGATTGAAGAATTAGAAGAAGGCGATAATGATACTGTTCTTGCAAAAGGTCGTTTGAAATCACAAGCTCCAGATGTAGATGGGAACATGTATATCGAAGACTGTGGCGATAAGGTTAAAGCTGGAGATATTGTACAGGTACAAGTAGAGCAAGGTTTTGCTTACGATGTAGTAGCTACTATCGTAGAATAATATTGATTGGTGTATTAGGTAATACCACTATTAACACATCTGAAGTGATGGGAGGTATTTACAATGATTGTAGAATTAATTTCTACAGGTTCTGAATTATTGTTAGGGGATACGGTGAACACCAATGTCTCCTGGTTAGCTCAGGAACTTAATAAATTAGGTTATACCATAGCGTATCAGTCTGTGGTGGGAGACAATCCAGGCCGTATGTCTGAAGTGTTTAAAAAAGCGGCACAACGTGCTGATCTCGTGATTAGTACAGGTGGGTTGGGTCCAACTCAGGGTGATATAACACGGCAAGTTTTGGCATCGTCTTTAAATCGCGGTGTCGTATATAATGATGATGCTATGGCTGAGGTGCGACAGTTTTTCAAACGAGTAGGTCGTGAAATGCCTGATGCGAGTCGTAGAGAGGCTATGTTGCCTGATGACTCTAGTGTTTTAGCTAATCCTGTCGGTGTTGCACCAGGCGTAGTAACCGTAGATGGCGATGTAACCTATATACTATTACCAGGACCTCCAGGTGAAATGAAGGGGATGTTTACACAAAGTGTAGTGCCTTATCTTCATAAGCGTTTTGGTTCACAAGGTGTTGTAACGTCTTATCGTTATGGCGTTTATGATATTCGTGAAATCGATTTAGAAGAACGCGTTATGGATTTGATTAAACAACAATCCAATCCGACCATAGCTTTGTTAATAAAAAAAGGCTACATTGAATTACGTATTACTGCAAAGGCTTCATCTCTCGATGAAGCACATAGATTGTTAAATCCTTGGGATGAAATCATTCGTCGCCGTTTAGGTTCTTTGATTGGCCGTAAGTTAGATATTTCTATGGAGGAAACGCTCGGTAATACGTTAAAAGAATCGTCTGCGACCATTGCTACGGCAGAGTCTTGTACATCTGGTTTAGTTGGTAAACTATTGACAAACGTAAGTGGTAGTAGTGATTACTATATGGGTGGCATTATATCCTATAGCAATGATGTAAAACATCGGGTCTTAGGTGTGCCACAAGATTTACTCGATACATATGGCGCCGTGAGCGAACAAGTAGCCAAAGCGATGGCTGAAGGTGCAAAACGCGTATGTAATACGACATATGCGGTGTCTACAACGGGGATAGCAGGCCCTGGTGGTGGCACACCGGATAAACCAGTGGGCCTCGTTTGGTTTGGCGTAACTGGACCATATGGAACCGTTGCTCACAAAGCTAATCTTATTGGAAATCGAGAAGATATCCGCCAAAGTGCGGCTGAATTAGCATTATATTACATGAATTTGTACATTCAAGAAAAAGGGGATAAATAATGGCTGTTGATGGTAGACAAGCAGCGTTGGATAACGCATTAAAACAAATAGAAAAAGACTTTGGTAAAGGTGCTATCATGCGCCTAGGTGAAGCGGCAGATCGTATGAATGTTGAGGTTATTTCCTCTGGTTCTCTTGCCATTGACCTCGCTGTAGGTGTAGGTGGCTTCCCTCGTGGTCGTGTCATTGAAATTTATGGTCCAGAATCATCTGGTAAAACAACTGTTGCTCTTCACGCTGTAGCTGAAGCACAAAAACAAGGTGGCGTCGCTGCATTTATTGATGCGGAACATGCAATGGACCCAATCTATGCACGTAATCTTGGCGTAGATATTAATAACTTGTTAATTTCCCAACCAGACAATGGTGAACAAGCCTTAGAAATTACAGAGGCGCTTGTACGTAGTGGTGCTGTAGATATCGTTGTAGTTGACTCTGTTGCTGCATTGGTACCTAAAGCAGAAATTGAAGGGGAAATGGGTGATGCTCATGTAGGTCTCCATGCCCGTTTGATGAGTAAAGCATTGCGTAAATTAACAGGTACTATTAATAAGACAAAAACCGTTGTTATCTTTATCAACCAATTGCGTGAAAAGGTAGGCGTAATGTTTGGTAATCCTGAAACAACGACCGGTGGTCGTGCCTTAAAATTCTATTCTTCTGTACGTCTTGATGTGCGTAAGGGCGAATTGATTAAGGCCAATAATGAAAATGTAGGGGCCCGTACAAAGGTTAAGGTTGTTAAGAACAAGGTGGCACCTCCATTTAAAACTGCTGAATTTGATTTGATGTATGGTCAAGGAATTTCCAGAGAAGGTACTCTTATCGATATCGGTACTAATATGGAAATTATCAAAAAATCTGGCGCGTGGTATTCCTATAATGGGGAACGGATGGGACAAGGTAAAGAAGCGGCAAAACAATACCTCTTCGATAATCCTCAAGTAGCTGAAGAAATCGATCGTATCATTCGTGATACATTGGCAGCTGAACCAGAAACATTTGATGTTGTTGGCGAAGATGCTACACCAGAAGAAGATTAATCGATATAGCATATAAAAATGGGCTACTGTGTAGCCCTTTTTCATTGAGGTTATTATGATAGACGATATGTTTACAGAAGAGGAAAAGCAGGCTGCGTTAGATCAAGCCTATCGATTTCTTGCACAGCGCTTTTTAAGCTCTTATGAGCTGCGCCAAAAGATGAAACGAAAACGGATTTCGTCGGATCTCATCGATTACGTAGAAGAGCGATTAATTTACTATGATTACATTAATGATGAGCGTTTAGCGAAACAGGTTGTATCCTATTTGATGAGAGAGCAGAAATATGGTGCATATCTTATAAAGCAAAAAATGAAACAGAGAGGCCTTGATGTGCCTCGTGATATTGAAAATTATGATGAACTGGCAGCCGCTTTTCGAATCGTAGATAAAAAATATGGTGAATCTATAAGCGATATTCCGCGTATAAAAATAATGAATTTCCTAAAAAACAGGGGATTTTCTATGAGCACTATTACTAAGGTTTGCGAGGCCTATCAATCTTGACAGAAAGGGCTTTCAAGCATAAAATTAAAATAGCCTTGTAAATATATAATGTATTATAGGTTATTAATTTAATATGTTAAAAATCAGGAAACAAGGGGCGTAGTGCCCGTATGTGAAGATACAGGAGGTGAGACTGATTTTAGAGTATAGTCTAATTGCAGTAGTAATGGTGCTAATTGGACTAGGTGTAGGCTATTTTTTACGAAAAAATATCGCTGAAGGAAAACTGAATCAAGCTGAGCAAGAGGCTGAGCGCATTGTCGCAAATGGTGAGCGCATGGCCGAGTCTAAAAAGAAAGAAGCTTTATTAGAGGCGAAAGAAGAAATTCATAAGCTCCGTTCTGATGTAGAACGAGAAAATAAAGAGCGTCGTTCTGAATTACAACGTATGGAACGCCGTATTCTTCAAAAAGAAGAATCTTTGGATAAAAAATTAGACAATATTGAGCACAAAGAGGAAGCTTTACATCGTAAAGAAGCTGACTTAGTTCAAAGCAAAGAAAAAATTGATGCTTTGTATGAAAAGCAAATGGCAGAATTAGAACGTATTTCTGGCATGACCTTTGATGAAGCGCGGAACATCTTGTTAACCAATGTAGAACAAGAAATCCGTCATGAAACAGCTATCATGGTAAAAGAAATGGAACAGCAAGCTAAAGACGAAGCTGAGAAAAAGGCTAAGGAAATTATTTCCGGCGCTATTCAACGTTGTGCAGCTGACCATGTCGCAGAAACAACTGTTTCTGTTGTCGCATTGCCAAATGATGAAATGAAGGGACGTATTATTGGTCGTGAAGGTCGTAATATTCGTGCTCTAGAAACATTAACTGGCATTGATTTAATTATCGATGATACACCAGAAGCTGTTATTCTATCAGGCTTTGATCCAATTCGTCGTGAAGTAGCGCGAATTGCATTGGAAAAATTGATTGTCGATGGTCGAATTCATCCAGCTCGTATTGAAGAGATGGTGGCAAAAGCTCGTAAAGAAGTGGACCAAACAATTAAAGAAGCCGGTGAACAAGCAACCTTTGAGGCAGATGTTCATGGCTTACATCCTGAAATTATTAAAATTTTAGGGCGTTTGAAATACCGTACTAGTTACGGTCAAAATGTGTTAAAACATTCTATCGAAGTATCTCATTTAGCAGGTCTTATGGCCGCAGAACTTGGCTGTGATGTGACATTGGCTAAACGAGGTGGTTTAATTCATGATATCGGTAAAGCTCTAGATCGTGAAATCGAAGGTTCCCATGTGGAAATCGGTGTTGATGTAGCCCGTAAGTATCGTGAAAGCGCAGCAGTAATCAACTGTATTGGAGCCCATCATGGTGATGAAGAATTCCAATCCGTAGAGGCTGTTCTCGTAGCAGCAGCAGATGCTATCTCTGCAGCCCGTCCAGGTGCTCGTAGAGAAACCTTAGAAAATTACTTAAAACGATTATCTAAATTGGAAGAAATCGCTGAATCTTTCGAAGGCGTTGAAAAGTGCTTTGCTATTCAAGCCGGTCGAGAAATTCGCGTTGTAGTAAAACCGGATAAGATTGATGAAGCTGAATCTACATTACTTGTTCGGAATATTGTAAAACGCATTGAATCCGAATTAGAATATCCTGGTCAAATCAAGGTAGTTGTTATTCGTGAAACACGCGTTGTTGATTTTGCTAAATAAGCATTATACCAAAAATTGTAGGCTGCAATATTATATTGCAGCCTATCCTTTTTAATTGTAGGCTATTATATTAGAGGATTTTTGAAAGTTTTATCGAATATAGAATTATAGACCCTTTTTTCTATGATTGTATAGTCGATAAAATATAAAAGCTAAAAGGAGGTGTTCTGGTGAGTCGATATTTTGAAAATGAATTAATTGAACAAATTAAAGATGCCAATGATATCGTATCCGTTGTATCAGAACACGTTACATTAAAGAAAAAAGGTAAGAATTATTGGGGTTGTTGTCCATTTCACAATGAGAAGACGCCATCCTTTAGTGTGGCTCCTGATAAGGGGTTTTATTATTGTTTTGGCTGCCATGCATCGGGAAATGCCATCAAGTTTTTGATGGAACTAGAAGGCATCACCTTTGTTGAGGCCTTGGAACGGCTTGCTAATCGAGCTAATATACCATTGCCAGAAGCAAAGCTTTCACCACAGGTGCGAGCTAGAGAGGAACGGCGAAAGAAATTATATGAGGCCTGTGATTTGGCGGCTAATTTCTTTCATAATTGCTTGCTTAAAACATCATATGGTAAGGCCGGATTAGAGTACTTAAAAAAGCGGGGACTCACAGATGAAACCATAGAAAAGTTTAGACTTGGATTTGCCCCTGATGGTTGGGATAGATTGTATAAGGCTTTTAGAGAACGGGGCATTGAAGAATCTATTTTGCTTGAACTTAATTTAATTCGCAAGAATGATAAAGGTCAGGCCTATGATTTTTTCCGTAATCGAGTTATGTTTCCAATCATGGACGGTAAAGGCCGTGTTGTCGGCTTTGGGGGCCGTGTTATGGATGATAGCACGCCGAAGTATTTGAACTCTCCTGAATGCCAAATCTTTGAAAAGGGTAAAATTCTATTTGCTTTTGATAAGGCTTATAAATCGATACGCGAAGAAAAACAAGCCATATTAGTAGAAGGCTATATGGATGTTATTTCTGCTCATAATAAGGGTGTAACCAACGTAGTTGCTTCGTTGGGGACGGCATATACAAAGGATCATGGTCACATCTTGATGCGCCAAGCAGATGAGATTATATTGGCTTACGATATGGATGGCGCTGGCCGCCAGGCTGTTACACGCGCTATTGAATTACTACAGAATACGGATTTTAAGGTTCGCGTGTTGGCTATGCCTGATGGCAAGGATCCTGATGACTATGTGCGAAATCACGGCGGCAAAGCTTTTAAGGAATTAGTAGAAAAGGCTGTTAAGCCGCTCGATTATTTATTAAGTGAATCTCTTATTAAGCACGATACGAATGACGCAGAAGGCAAACAGGCGGTTATGCAAGATATATTCCCTTATATTGCGAATATTCATAGTCAAACGATTCGAGACGATGCATTAAAGGCCTTAGCATTGCCATTATGGCTAGATAACAGTACTATATTCCGCTATTTTAGAAATTATACCCAAAAGGGGAATATTGAATTAGTCGATGAAAAGATTACACAGCCTAAGAAGATTGTCAGTGGTGATGAAGAGTTATTGATGGCTCATGTCATTACAGATTCAAAGGCTTTACAAGAGGTAGTACAATATTTACCGCTTGAGGACTTTCAAAATATTCAATATCGGGGTATAATAGAAAAGATATACACCTTATTTACTCAAACAGGTCAATATCAGCCGGAATCCGTGGAGGACGTATTGACGCCTCAAGAATATGAAATTTTTTCACGGCTTATGATAATTGAGGCAAATGAGGCTGTACCTGTACTTATCCGTAAAATACGGCTACATTCCTTACGGGAACAATATAAAATGCACTCAATTTTGGCCGATCAGTTAAAACGTGCAGGAGATTCGACATTTATTAGCGAATTACATAAATGTCAGGAAATACAAAATCTAATTAGAGAATGGTCTAAATAGTAAGTAATAAAGGAGAGCGCTGTGGCTAAGAAAGTACAAAAAAGTCAAACAGAGGAGATTGTAGCACAACTTCTTGAAAAAGGCCGTAAAAGCGGTGTGTTGACACAATCAGAAATTTCAGATGCTCTTCATGAGCAAAGTGAGTTAACAGCAGAACAATTAGATGATATTTATGTTACTTTCAATAAACTAAATATCGAAGTTGTTCCAGATGTTGAGGACGATGATAAAGACGATGCCCTTGAACCTGATGATGATGCCGATAATGACCGTGATGCTGCGTCTGAAAAAAATATTTCCATTGACCTAAGCGTAGATGCTAGTGTTAATATCGACGATCCAGTTCGTATGTATTTGAAAGAAATTGGTCGTGTTCCATTGCTTTCAGCTGACGAAGAAATCGTATTAGCAAAACAAATTGAAGCAGGGGCAGAGGAAGATGCTACATATAAAGAAATTCAACTTAGCAAAAAGGCTAAGAAGAAATTGGTAGATGCTAACTTGCGCCTTGTTGTAAGTATTGCTAAACGTTATGTTGGCAGAGGCATGTTGTTCTTGGATTTGATTCAAGAAGGTAACTTGGGCCTTATCAAAGCGGTCGATAAATTCGACTATACAAAAGGTTATAAATTCTCCACCTATGCAACATGGTGGATTCGTCAGGCGATTACGCGGGCTATTGCAGACCAAGCGAGAACAATACGTATTCCAGTTCACATGGTTGAAACTATCAATAAATTGATTCGTATTTCCCGACAATTATTGCAAGATAAAGGCAGAGAGCCAACGCCAGAAGAAATTGCAGACGGCATGGGTATCACTGCGGAACGTGTTCGTGAAATTCAAAAAATTGCACAAGAGCCAGTATCCTTGGAAACACCAATTGGTGAAGAAGAAGACTCCCATTTGGGCGATTTTATCGAAGACCAAGATGCGGTGGCACCAGATGATGCGGCTAGCTACATCTTGTTGCAAGAACAAATCGAAGACGTTTTCACATGCTTAACAGACCGTGAACAACAAGTATTGATTTTACGTTTTGGCTTGAAAGATGGCAAACCACGTACCCTTGAAGAAGTAGGTCAACACTTTAACGTAACTCGTGAACGTATTCGTCAAATCGAAGGTAAGGCGTTAACAAAATTACGTAATCGTGGTAAACGCGATAAAATTAAAGATTTCTTATAATATTAGATTACTATTAGGGTTGCTGTACATATACATGTATGGCAGCCCTTTTGTGCTATAATAAAAGTAATGTAATACACTAAGTTTTTAGATATATAGGGGATAACATGTATACTGTTAGCAAACGTTTAGAGGTGAGTGCATCTCATCAATTACAATTAGATTATCCGAGTAAATGTCAGAATTTACATGGGCACAATTGGATCATAACCGTTCATGCGCGTAGCGAAGGATTAGATCATAATGGCATGGTGATTGACTTTACGATCATTAAAGAAAAGATTCATGGCCGTCTTGATCATAAACATATTAATGACGTATTAGGGGGTATTAATCCTACTGCAGAAAATATGGCGAAATGGATTGCCGATGAATTAGGCCCAAAATGTTTTAAGGTAGAGGTTCAAGAGTCAGAAGGAAATGTTGCTATCTATGAACGTGATTGAACTATTTTCCTCCATTGATGGAGAAGGGAAACGGCAAGGATTTTTGACTACCTTTTTGCGCCTCCATGACTGTAATATTCGCTGCTCTTATTGCGATACATTGTATAGTTATGGTCCCGAAAGCACTTTTGAAAGCATGAGTGTTCAGGCTGTAGCTGATGTGATTGAACAATTAGAAAATCATCGCATCACCGTTACCGGTGGAGAACCGCTTTTACAGGAACCGGCCATTATTGAACTTATTGATGAGTTAACAAGACGTAATGCGCGATATGATTTTAATATAGAAACGAATGGTACAATCATACCCAGCTTTCACAGAGATAATGTATGGTTTACCTATGACTACAAGACGCCGTCATCCTTAGCAGAAGATGCCATGAACTTAGATATATTCAAGGTAGCTACACCTGCGGATATCATTAAATTTGTAGTTGGTTCTATGCAAGATTTAGACCGTATGAATGAAATTCTAAAAACATATCCTACAGAAGCGCAGATTTTCGTATCTCCTGTATGGGGCAATATTGAAGGGGCTGCGATCGTTGATTATATGAAAGCTCACAATTGGCAGGACGTTAGATTCCAGCTACAAATTCATAAATTTATTTGGGACCCTGATGCGAAAGGAGTATAACATGGACACAAAACGAATCGAATCATTAGTGTATCAATTACTGGAAGCATTGGGAGAAAATCCAGACCGTGAAGGCCTCGTAGAAACACCAAAACGGGTGGCCCAAATGATGGAAGAAATGTTTGAAGGTATCCAATATACGAATGCAGACATTGCGGATATGTTTGGTAAAACCTTTGACGTCGATACAAACCAAATGGTAATTGTAAAAGATATTACTTGCTTTTCCCATTGTGAACACCACATGGCCTTGATGTATGATATGAACATTAGTATCGGCTATATTCCTCGTGGCCGTGTCATCGGCTTGTCCAAGATGCCACGCATTGCAGAAATGTGTTGCAAACGATTACAACTACAAGAAAAAATCGGTGAAGACATTGCCGAAGTCATCTCCATTGCCACCGGCACCGACGACGTCATCGTCCACATCACCAGCTCCCATAGCTGCGTCAGCGCCCGCGGCGTAAAATCCGCCAACAGTAAAACAACCACCCTCGCCACAAAAGGCGTCTTCGAACAAGAAGACATGATCAACCGATTCCTAACACTCAAAAACGCATAAGACAGTTATCCTGCCTAATCCCGGAGCCCCGTAGATACTGAAAATTCTTAGGTACTCAGTTGTCGTATAGTAACAAAAAGAAGGGTTGTCCAAACCCGGAGCCCCGTAGATACTGAAAATTTCTTGCTTACATAGATGTCGAAGTGTAACGGAAAGGTACCGTCCACAAACGACTTTGGCCCTGTCCCGAAGGGACAGACCCGGCCGGTGGAGGCTTGGGGGCGGTACCTTTTCGTGGCAATACGTATCTTGACGTGAGCAAGAATTTTCAGTATAATTTTATACGCAAGCTTGGGCCTATAGCTCAGGGGTAGAGCAACCGGCTCATAACCGGTCGGTCCCTGGTTCGATCCCAGGTGGGCCCACCAAACTTGTATAAATTGAATCAATGAAACCTGCTCTGACTGGGGCAGGTTTTTTGTTATAATATAGATATGAAGAATAGATAGTATGAAGGTCGGTGGACCTGTTAGTATACGAGGTGGTTATGAAAGCAAGACCTATGATGGATCGTTTAGAGGCGGTCTTTGATATCGTTCCCCATGCAGAATCTATTGCAGATATTGGAACGGATCATGGTTATTTAGCTGTTGAGTTAATTGTGAGAGGCAAGGCCAAACGCGTTATCGCTGGTGATGTTCATAAGGGCCCTTTGGAATCGGCAAAGTCCTATGTTACATCTCGAGGGCTTAGCAATGTGATCGACTGCCGCCTTGGTGATGGCTTGCAAGTTACTAAAAAGGGCGAATTAAACGGCGCCATCTGTTGTGGTATGGGTGGGTTTTTAATGCGCGATATCGTTGAGAACGGTCCAGAACCGCTGGAGTTTTATGTGTTACAACCCCAGAATGGCCAGGCCGAATTACGCCAATATATGGTGGAAAAAGGATACCGTATTGTCAAAGAAATTATCATGAAGGATATGGGTAAAATGTACACTGCATTTGTAGCCGTTCGTTCTGACTGTGTCGATACATATGGTGACAATGCTAGCTATTCGATTCATTCTGATGATGCTCTTTATGATACATTGCCAAAGACCTCTATTCTTTGGTCTGTAGGGGCTTTATTAGCCAAAGAGAAACCTGCATTGTGGAATGAATATGTAGATTTTTTGATATATCAACGACAATGTGCGCTGGATGGCATGACAGTGGAACTTTCACATACGGAGAAATATAAACAATTACAACATGAAATAGATGAATTGGCCAGCCTGCGCTAATTATCGGTTAGGAGTGATACGATGGTGTTAGCAAAACAAATTATAGAATCGATGGAACAATGGGCACCGCCTCATTATGCTGAGTCATGGGATAATGTAGGCCTTATGGTGGGTTCGAAACAACGGGATGTATCCAAAATCATTACGACTCTCGATATTACACCTGAGGTCATAGAATATGCGATAGTTGAACAGGCCCAAATGATCATTAGCCATCATCCATTTATTTTTAAAGGTTTGAAATCATTACATTTAGATAGTCCTCAAGGTAAATTAATCGAGAAACTGATAAAAAATGATATTGTTGTATATAGTGCACATACGAACTTAGATATTACCATTGGCGGGCTCAATGATATGTTGGCGAACCGATTAGGATTGACGAATGTGAGAGGCTTTGTTCCGACCGGTTCTGATATGGTATATAAAATTACCACCTTTGTGCCGACTGATAGTGCCGATGCAGTACGTGAAGCAATGGCTAGTGCTGGCGCTGGTCGTATTGGCAATTACGAATCATGTAGCTTTAGTTTTGCAGGCGAAGGTCGGTTTAGAGGTAATGATGAATCCCATCCGGTCATTGGTGAAGCTGGAACATTGACGGTTGTACCAGAGGTGGCCGTTAATGTTATCGTAGATGGTGCTCATAAACAGGCTGTTATCAATGCTATGAAAGAGGCTCACCCTTATGAAGAGGTGGCATACGAAGTATTTACGTTACATGAACCTAATGTAGGTCGTACGTTGGGTCGTATCGGTGAATTGCCTGAGACTATGGATTTTGAAAGCTTCCGCGAGCACCTCCAAGAATCTTTGCCACATGCTAATCTTAGATTTGGAGGCATTAAAAAAGATTCTATTAAAACGATAGCCCTTTGCTCTGGTGGTGGTGCAGAGTTTATCAAAAATGCAGTTAAGGCTGATGCATATGTAACAGGAGATGTAAAATACCATGATGCACAGCTAGCTAAAGAACTAGGTTTACTCGTCGTAGATGCAGGCCATTTTGGTACAGAAGAGATTGTGGCTGATGGTATCCGCGATTATTTACGAGAACAATCTGACAAAGGTGGCTGGAATATTACTGTACAATCCTTTGAGAACCAAGCAGATTTTTTCTTTGAATAAAAATCTATTTTAATAGTAAATTTCGATATTCTTGCATAGTATATACAGCTATGATAAACTGAATTGAAGCAAGTATGAAAGACGGTTGCGAGTCCATTGGACTCGAGGAAAGTCCGAGCTCCATAGGGCAGGATGCCAGATAACGTCTGGCGAGGGTGACCTTAGGGAAAGTGCCATAGAAAAGGAAACCGCCACGTCAGTGGTAAGGGTGGAAAGGTGAGGTAAGAGCTCACCAGCAGTCTGGTAACAGGCTGGCTCGGTAAACCCCATCCGGAGCAAGACCGAATAGGGAAGGGTTAACGGTGGTCCCGCCTACCTTCCGGGTTGTGTCGCTCGAGCGTGCAGGCGACTGTACGCCTAGAAAGATAATCGTCACTGCGCAAGCGGAACAGAACTCGGCTTAATGATTGCTTGCTTCTTATATAGTTTATAATATGTAACACATAAAGGAGGCCTTTCAATGGCTATTACTGCTATTACAAGCGTAGAACAATTTGATGAATTAGTATTAGGTTCTAAAGAGCTCGTTATTGTAGATTTTTGGGCTGGCTGGTGCGAACCTTGCACAGTTATGCGTCCAGAAGTAGAAGCTGTAGCAGAAAAATTGGACGGCCGTGTTAAATTCTTCAGCGTAGATGCAGAAGATAAGGCTTTGCGTCCTATTCTTTTAAAAGAAGATGTAGAAGGTATTCCTTCCATGGCATTCTTTAAAGAAGGCAAACTATTAGATCGTCTTGCAGGTTACAAAAAAGCTGCTGTATTAGAATCTTTGATCAATGAAGTGCTTAAACAATTCTAATTGATGAGAACACCTAACTGGATAATAGTAGATATTATCTAGCTAGGTGCTTTTTTTATCAATTTTTTTGATATATATACATAATGTCATAGTTTTATGTAATTTAAAATGATATAATGAGTTAATCGAGATAATATATCTCTCAATAGTTATAGTTGATTAGGTAATATACACATATTGCTGCAAAGTTGTTGTAAGGAGGCTGTATTCCATGAAAAATCGTGTGAACAGTTTATGGACTCTCTTCCAAGAGAGACGTCTCAGTCGACGTACATTTATGAAATCTTGCGTGGCGTTGACTGCTATTCTAGGGTTGCCACCTACTATGCTTGATACAGTTGTAAAAGCTGCAGAAACAACAGAATTACCTACTGTAATCTGGCTTCATGGTCACGAATGTACCGGTTGTAGCGAATCCTTTATTCGCTCTTCCTCACCATTTACATCCGATGTAATCTTGAATATGATTTCTTTGGAATATGATGATACATTGGCTGCAGCATCTGGAGAACCTTTAGAGGAACACCTTAAAAAAATCATTGCTGAGAAAAATGGCAAATATATCCTCGCTGTTGAAGGTGGGGTTCCATTGGATGAAAATGGTATCTACTGTACAGTAGGTGGCCGTACATTTAAGGAATCTTTATTAGAAGCTGCTAAAGGCGCTGCTGCAATTATCGAGTATGGTTCTTGTGCATCTTGGGGCGGTATTCAAGCGGCAAAACCAAATCCAACAAATACAGTGTCTGTATCCTCTGTTGTATCTGGTAAACCTATTATTAAAGTTCCTGGCTGTCCTCCAATTCCAGAGGTTATGACTGGTGTAGTTATGCACTACGCATTATTTGGTCAAATTCCTCCTTTGGATTCTCAAGGCCGTCCTAAACAATTTTATGGCAATCGCATTCACGATACTTGCTACCGCCGTGCATTCTTTGACTCCGGTCTATTCGTTGAAGAATTTGACGATGATGCATCCAAAGCTGGTTGGTGCTTATATAAAGTAGGTTGTCGTGGACCTCAAACATATAATTCTTGTGGTAATTTGCGTTGGTGGAATGGTTTGTCCTATCCAATTCAATCCGGTCACGGTTGTATTGGTTGCTCTGAAAAAGGCTTCTGGGATAACGATGTATTCTACAAACGATTACCAGATATTCCATTGGCAAACACCATTACTACAGCTGATACAATCGGCACAGTAGCTGCTGTTGGTGCTACCGCTGCAGTTATCGTACATGGTGCTGCAACTCTTACGCGTAATAAAATTCTTGATATGAAAGAAGAAAAACGCTTGAAAGAACAAGGCTTATGGGATGAAAAGAAACATAATAATGGAGGAGGTCACTAATGAAACGCGTAGTAGTAGATCCGATTTCCCGTATTGAAGGTCATTTACGGGTAGAAATAAAAGTTGATGAAGCCAGTGGTAAGGTAGAGGACGCATTGTCCTCTGGTACTGCTTGGCGTGGAATCGAACTTGTTGCAAAGGACCGCGATCCTCGTGACCTTTGGGCATTTGTGCAACGTATTTGTGGCGTATGTACAACAACACATGCATTGGCAGCGTTACGTGCCGTAGAGGATGCACTTGGTATTTCCATCCCTAAAAATGCAAACTACATTCGTAATATCATGCATAGCTCTTTAGATGTACATGACCATCTCGTGCATTTCTATCATTTACATGCACTTGACTGGGTTAGCCCAGTAGCTGCACTTAGTGCGGATCCAGCTAAAACTGCACAATTACAAAATGACGTATTAGCTACTTATAATGTAAGTGGTCTAGCGCCAGCTGAAACAGCATCTAAAGATTCTGCATATCCTAAGGAATTCCCTAAAGCTACAACTGCTTACTTTACAGCTGTACAACAAAAGGTAAAGAAAATTGTAGAATCTGGCCAATTAGGCATTTTCTCTGCTCAATGGTGGGATCATCCTGATTACCAATTATTGCCACCAGAAGTTCATTTGATGGCTGTATCTCATTACTTGAATATTCTAGACCGTCAACGTGACGTAGTTATTCCTCACGTTGTATTCGGCGGTAAAAACCCTCATCCACACTATATTGTAGGTGGTATGCCATGTGCTATTTCTATGAATGACATGAATGCACCTATCAATACACAGCGTCTTGCTGCTGTAGAACAATCTATTGCATTGGCTAAGGATTTAGTAAGTAATTTCTACTTGCCTGATTTATTAGCTATCGGCAAAATTTACGTTGAAAAAGGCATGGTCGATGGTGGTGGCCTTGCGAAAAAACGCGTTATGTCTTATGGCGATTATCCTGATGATGCGTATACAGGTATTGCTGATGGCGATTACCATAAAAAATGTATCGTTCGCTCTAATGGTGTTGTAGAAAACTTTGCATTAGGTGTAGAAAAAGCTACATTTATTCCATTAGAAGGCAAGGATTTCATGGATCCTCAATACCTCAGTGAAGAGGTTGATCACTCCTGGTTTGCATATCCAGATGGTACTAGCACACTTCATCCACTCGATGGTGTGACAGACCCTAAATTTACAGGTCCTAAATCCGGTACAAAAGAAAAATGGGAATATCTTGATGAAGATAAAAAATATTCTTGGATCAAGTCCCCAACTTTCAAAGGCAAAACAGCAGAAGTGGGTCCACTAGCTAAATATATCGTTGTATATACAAAGGTAAAACAAGGCATTATCACTGATCCAACTTGGGCTGAATCCATGATGGTTCGTCAAATCGATACTGTATCTCAAGTATTGGGTGTGCCTGCTCATGTATGGATGACGACAATGGTTGGCCGTACCGCATGTCGTGGCCTTGATGCACAAGTGGCTTCTAATATTAGCCAATACTTCTTTGATAAACTCGTAGCTAACATCAAAAATGGTGATACTACTGTTGCGGATACATCTAAATTTGAGCCAAATAAATGGCCTAAGGATGCTAAAGGCGTTGGTCTTGTAGATGCACCTCGCGGCGGTTTGGGTCACTGGATTCATATTAAAGATGGTCGTTCTGCAAACTATCAATGTATCGTACCATCTACATGGAATGCATGTCCTAAGACAGCAGCTAACGAACATGGTGCATACGAAGATTCTATGATTGATACACATGTTAAGATTGCGGACAAACCTCTTGAAATCTTGAAAGTTATCCACTCCTTTGACCCATGTCTCGCATGTGCAACCCATTTATACAATAAAAAAGGCGAAAAAATTGTTTCCGTCAATACTGATGCATTGTGTAAATAAAGGGTGGTGGGCTTATGTTAATACATACTGACAAAAAAGCGTATGTCGTATTTAGTTTATGGCTGCGCATATTCCACTGGACAATGGTGCTTTCCGTAACAGCTTTATTCTGGACTGGCCTTTATATTGGTGATCCAGGTTTTGCAGCTATTACAGGCCATCCGGAACCAACTTTCGCTATTGATGGCTGGTTCGCTATGGAGACGATGCGTCGTATCCACTTCATTGCGGGTGTTATTTTGACATTCTCCTTTATATTCCGATTTGCTGGTGCACTTTGGAATCGCGGAGATAGATTGTTGCCTAAATTCCGTCAAAAACGGTATTGGTATGGCCTTCGCGAAACAACATTGCACTATTTGATGATTCCACAAAAGCATGAACATCACTGGTTACGTAACTCCTTGGCGAGAACGGCATATATGATGGTGTACATCATGTTCTTCTTTGAAATCATCACAGGTTTTTCAATGTATGCTATGATTGATCCTAATGGTATTATAGGAACTCTTTTTGCACCGATTATTACGCTATTTGGTGGTGAATATAAAGTTCATATTATCCATCACTATATTGCATGGGGCTTCTTATTCTTTACCATTATTCACGTGTACATGGCATTCCGAGAAGATGTTATGGAAGAATCTGGCGAAGTATCCGCTATGGTTTCCGGCATGAAATATTATGCCCATGATCCTATCGATATTGAAGACCTTAACGGTAAACGCCGTCGTGGTGAACGTATCGATAAACCATCTGGTACTACATATCGTCCAAGCAATCCTGACGATCCACGAGAAAAGGAATTACAAGATGACTAATATATCCACTGAAGAACAATTTGGTGGCATAGAATACGCGGGCTCTGAGAGCCCGCGTATTGATTTACATGCCATTTATGATGATTATGAGAACTCTATTGTCGTTCTAGGGGTAGGTAATATTTTACTTACCGATGAGGGCCTTGGTGTTCATGTTGTAGAGGATTTGAAAGCTAATTATACTTTCACTCCTCAGATAAGCTTGATTGATGGCGGAACGATGGGCATGGAATTATTGACCTATATGCGGGGCATGAAGAAAATCCTCTTGATTGACGCCGTTAATGGTGGCGAAGCACCTGGCACAATCTATGAGTTCCCACATCGCGAATTAGAACAGTATTTTACTGACCATATTTCTGTTCATGAAGTAGGCATGCAAGATATATTGCGCATTCGTGCCATTCAAGAAAATCCATTGGAAGATGCTATTGTTATAGGTGTTGAACCGGAGTCCTTAGACGTAGGATTTGAACCTAGCGCGCCTGTACAAAAGGCATTACCTGAGGTAAAAGAACGCGTTCTACGTGTTCTTCGCGGATGGGGCGTACAAATCGAACCTAAATAAACTGATATGTTTATAGATAAATAAGAATAGATTGATAGGATGAGAAAGGAGGGACACTATGATTGAAAATTACAATAATGTACGTGCCGTTCTAAATGAGTTGCGTCAAGCACTAAAGCAATTACGTGAAACTGGTGCAACCTATTCCATATATATTGAGAAGACAGGCCTTGCTGAAGAAGAGCAAGTAGAGGTGCTAGAAACTTTGGGGCGTGGACATATTACGATTACCTTCAATGAAACAGATCAACCTGTAGAATGGTATGAATCTCAATTTTCTGGCATTTGGGTTGGTACCTATAAAAATGGTCGTGATGACTCAATCCTACATACGGTAGAGGTAGCTCGTTATCCTGAAGTCGTAGGTGCTTTTGATGAAGATATGGTGACAGCAGAAGAAGATCTTACGACATGGATTGATGCTGCGGGGCTATAAAACAAATAGTTTAATGCCTATATATATGATATGCGTAAAAGTGTATAAATATAACGTTTTAATAAATGAATAGCTTATTAATAAGCGTTTGAGATAAGACTATAATATGAAGAGAATGAACCTCAAAATCCTGAAAAGTAGCATAGCTATGGGAATTATGAGGTTCATCTTCTTTATTGTCAACCTTTTAAATTTGCCTATATTGACGATTTAACGCTAAAATATAGAAGTAATCGACGGAGGATATATGTTAGTTTCAATTGTTGTACCTGTATATAATGAAGAAGAAAATATAGCTATTTTTTACAATGCCGTAACAAAAGTTATGACAGGTCTACCATATGAATATGAACTTATCTATGTCGATGATGGATCTACGGACTCGTCTGTTGTCGTTTTGCGCGAGATTGCAAAACTTGATATGCGAGTTAAGGTCGTGTTATTGGCACGGAACTTTGGTCATCAGACTGCGTTGACATGTGGTCTTGATTATGCCAAAGGTGATGCGGTAATCACCATGGATGGTGATATGCAACATCCGCCGGCTTTGATTCCAGAACTGATACGTTTGTGGGAGGCTGGTTACGATGTGGTACGTACCATACGCGACTCTACGGAGGATGCCAGCTGGGCAAAATCCTTCACATCTAAATATTATTATAAACTGATGAATAAAATGGCAGATGTTCCCATCGTAGAAGGGGGATCTGATTTCCGTTTAATGAATCGTAAGTCGCTAGAAACTTTGAAACATTTCCGTGAACACGGACGTTTCTTGCGTGGCATCGTTGGTGCGCTTGGCTATCGCCAAGCAGAACTTCACTTTGTAGCGCCTCCTCGCTTTGCAGGGGTTTCGAAATTCAGTGTGCGCAAAATGATTCGCTTTGCCCTTGATGGGGTAACTGCGTTTTCTCGCGTGCCATTGCGTGCGGCTTTGTATGTAGGTGTCCTATGTGGTGGCTTGAGTTTTCTCTTAATACTACATTTGCTCTACGTGTACTTAACGGGTCAAGCATTAAACGGGTGGACCACCTTGGGCGTGTCCATATTATTTATCGGTGGTATCCAATTAGTCGGCCTTGGCATCATCGGTGAATACGTAGGACGCGTATTCGAAGAGGTAAAACAACGTCCATTATATTGGGTGAAAGCTGCTATAAATTTTGATGGTGAAAATCCAGAAATAGCTTATGAACCATCAAAAGCTGATATATTTATAGCCAATCAAGTACCTGGCCCTGAAGAAGATAAAGACTAGCTGTATTTGTTGGATGCAAATAGAGAGACGGTTAGTATATTTTGAATAAGTAAACTCACTTTGAAGTTTTAGGAAGGAAGAATATGAAGTCAAAATATAGTAAGAGTAAAATTGCGGCATTAACATTAACATTTGTATGTGCTACCACTGCGATGGCAAGCGCTACAACATTACAATATGGTGATAAAGGTAGAAACGTAATCGCTGTACAACAACAATTAATTAAACACGGTTACAATGCAACCGATAAAAATGGTGTGTATGGTAAGGAAACAAAATGGGCTGTACGCCTATTCCAACAAGATCGTGGTTTACCTGTAGATGGTATTATTGGACCAGCAACGTACAATGCATTGATGGGTGCTCCTCGCACAACTAAGGCAGTATTATCCAATAATGCAGCTACAAAAGCAGTGGCAACAAAATCTGCTTTCACAAATCAAAATGCTCAATCTAGACGTCTTGCAGGCCAAAACGTTAAGTTGAATAATTTGAAAAAGGTACAAACGCCAAACAATATTCATGCTATTTTGGCAGAAGCCGATAAATACCGCGGTGTTCCGTATGTATTTGGCGGTACTACACCAAGTGGTTTTGACTGCTCTGGTTATGTTAAATATGTATTTGCAAAACAAGGTATTGCGCTGCCTCGTTTAGCGGATGAACAATACAACGTAGGTGTTGAAGTTTCTCGCGCGAACTTAAAGGCAGGGGATTTAGTGTTCTTTGAAACCTATGAACCAGGTCCATCTCATTCCGGTATTTATATTGGCAATGGTAAATTTATCAGTGCTACATCTAGCCGTGGCGTAGCCGTAGCTGATCTTGATACTGGTTATTGGGGCGAACGCTATATTGGGGCGAAACGCGTTATATAATATATGGTTTCTCCATGTAGAACCATTGGTGAACTATATATGAGCCATAAAAAGGGGCTATACGAATCAATTATGTTCTGTTGATTTGTATAACCTCTTTTTTGTATCTTTTTTTATGGCAACTAGATGGAATAGAGAATGCTAATGAAGGTTAATTATGTCCGAATATATATAGGTTATAATAGATTTTCTATGGTTTTTACGTTATAATTAAGAGTAAATTATTTTAGGAGGAATATACACATGAAAGGTAATGAACTGCGTCAAGCATACTTGCAGTTTTTTGAAAGCAAAGGACATTTAAAATTAGATAGTTTTTCTCTTATCCCAGAAAACGATCCGTCTCTATTATTGATCGGGGCAGGTATGGCGCCATTAAAGCCTTTCTTTACAGGTAAATTGGTACCTCCTTGTCATCGTATTACGACAAGCCAAAAATGTATGCGTACTGGTGACCTTGAAAACGTAGGCCGCACAGCACGTCACCATACATTCTTTGAAATGCTTGGTAACTTCTCCTTTGGAGATTACTTTAAAAAAGATGCTATTCATTGGGCATGGGAATTTTTAACAGAAGTTATTAAACTCGACAAAAACAGATTATATGTCACTGTATATCCAGATGACCAAGAAGCATATGATACATGGCACAACGATTGTGGCGTAGAAGAAAGCCACATTACACGCCTTGAAGATAACTTCTGGGAAATTGGTGAAGGTCCATGTGGTCCAGATAGCGAAATCTTCTTCGACCAAGGCCCTGAACATGGTTGTGATGATCCTAACTGTGCACCTGGTTGTGACTGTGACCGTTACCTTGAAATTTGGAACCTCGTGTTCACTCAATTCAATAAAATGCCAGACGGTTCCTATGAGCCATTGCAACATAAAAACATCGATACTGGCGCCGGTCTTGAACGATTGGCTTCCGTATTGCAACATTGCAAAACAAACTTTGAAACAGATTTGATTTTCCCAATCATAGAAGCGACTGCAAAACGGGCTGGTGTTAAGTATAACGAAGACCCAAATACAGATGTATCCTTGAAGGTTATTGCTGACCATGCTCGTGCTGTAACTGCGTTGATTTCCGATGGTGTATTACCATCCAATGAAGGCCGCGGTTACGTATTGCGTCGTATCTTGCGCCGTGCTGTACGTCATGGCCGTTTGCTTGGTATCGAAGGTTTATTCTTAACACCACTTATCGATGTAGTTGTAGACATTCTTGGCCCTGGTATCAAATCCATTGCTGAAAAACAAGACTTCGTTAAACGTGTCGTTCAAAACGAAGAAGAACGTTTCAACCAAACATTGGAACAAGGTCTTGAGTTATTAAATTCCTTAATCGATACATTGGCTGCTGAAAAAGCAACTGTAGTTCCTGGTACAGAAGTATTCAAACTATATGATACATATGGATTCCCTTGGGAATTAACAGAAGAAATCGCATCCGAACGCGGTTTCACAATCGACCATGAAGGCTTTGACGCTGCCATGAAAGAACAACGTGAACGCGCTCGTGAAGCTCGCGTAAAAGAAGATGCTAAGGTAGCTACACCAGATATTACATTCTTAAAAGACGAAGAACTTGTAGAAAATGAAGCAGAAACGGCATCCTCTGTATTGATGCTTGGTAAAGGCTCTGAACGCTTGCAAACCGCTGTTGATGGCGATGAAATCACTGTTATTGTGCGCACTACACCATTCCATGCTGAAGGGGGCGGTCAATTAGGTGATACTGGCTTTATCGTTGGTCCAATGGGCAAGGTAGAGATTCATAATACAAAACGCTTACCAGAAGGTACTGTATACCATATCGGTACTGTTGTAGAAGGTTCCATCTCCGAAGGCGATGCTGTAACGCTTGAAGTAGATACAGCTCGTCGTGCAGCGATGGCTCGTAATCATACAGCAACTCACTTGTTGCATGCTGCATTAAAACGCGTGCTTGGCGAACATGTTAACCAAGCAGGTTCTTTGGTAACACCAGATTACTTGCGTTTCGACTTCACACATTTCTCTCCTGTAACACAAGAGGAACTTGATCAAATCGAAGCCCTTGTAAATGAAGAAATCCTTAAGGCTACAGATCTTGCTATTGCTGAAATGTCTATGGACGAAGCAAAAGCGAAAGGTGCTATGGCACTCTTTGGCGATAAATATGGCGATGTAGTTCGCGTAGTAGAGGTTCCTGGTTTCTCCGTTGAATTGTGCGGCGGTTCTCATGTAGGCAATACAGCTTTCATCAGTTCCTTCCGCTTAACATCTGAATCCGGTATCGGTTCTGGTGTACGTCGTATCGAAGCGATTACAGGTCGTGCCGCTCTCGATGCAGCAAAACATGATCGTTTGACTATTGAACGCATTGCTAGTGAATTAAAAACTAAACCTGTCCAAGTAGAAGAACGTTTGCACCAAGTATTGGCAGAGGCTAAAGAAAAAGCTAAAGAATTAGACCAAATTCGCAAAGAGGTTTCTGCTGCAGGTGCTGCTGATATCGTAGCTGGTAAGGTTATGATTGGCGATGTAGCATTTGTTGCTGCGTCTGTGAAAGCATCCTCTATTGATGAATTGCGTGATTTCGCTGATATGGGCCTTGATAAATTAGATGGTTCTGGCGTAGTACTCGTAGGTGCCGCTATGGGCGATGACAAGGTAAACTTTGTATGTAAAGTTTCCAAAGATGTTGTCGGTAAAGGCGTAAAAGCTGGTAATATCGTTAAAGCAGCAGCTCAAGTAGCTGGTGGTAATGGCGGTGGCCGTCCAGATATGGCGCAAGCAGGTGGTAAAGAACCAGCTAAATTGATGGATGCATTAAAAGCAGCTGGCGAAGCTGTTAAAGAAGCTCTTAACGCATAATACGTTCTATAGGTATATCTTGCATATGCTATAATAGAAACATACAATACATATATGTGGGCCACGTACGTGGCCCATTCATACAAAGGAGGGATACCCATGAAGGTTTCAGATGAAACTATGTTATTCCGTAAAGTAGACGATGAACCGATGACTGCCGAAGAGGTATTGACTCGCGTTTATAAATCTATTCAAGAAAAAGGATATAATCCTATCAATCAAATCTTAGGTTATCTTATCTCTGGGGATCCAGCGTACATTACAAGCTATAATAATGCACGTAGTGATATTCGCCGTTTAGAACGTGATGATTTAATCGAAGAATTATTAAAAGAATACGCAAAGGCTAAACAACTATAATGAGAATTATGGCATTAGACGTAGGCAGTCGCACCATTGGCATCGCATGTAGTGATGCGCTATTGATGACTGCTCAAGGTATAGAAACGATTCGTCGTACATCCTTAGAAAATGACTTTAACCGATTGCGTGAATTGATTTCAGAATACGAAGTGCATGAACTCGTAGTGGGCATGCCGAAGAATATGAACGGCACCAAGGGGGAGCGCGCTGAAAAAACGGAAGAATTTGTCGAAAAAATGAAGGCTGTCATCGACTTGCCTGTTACATTTTGGGATGAACGTTTATCTACCGTTATGGCCGAACGTCAACTCATTGCAGCTGATGTGAGTCGTAAAAAACGAAAGGGCATCATCGATAAAATGGCTGCTGTCGTTATTTTACAAGGCTATTTAGACAGACTACAATTTAGTAAATCTTAATTTGCATAGATATCTAATGCGAATATCAAACAGGTTCTTATATACATAATAAAGGAGGGAATACCCATGGTTGATCAAAATTACGAAGGTGAAATTTTCTATCTCGAATTTGAAGATGAAGATGGTAACAAACAATATTTTGCAGAAGATGTAATCTTGAATCATGAAGGTCAAGAATACGCTGTACTTGTTCATGTACAAGATGAAGATCATGAAGGTCAAGATGATACATATATGATTTTGGCTCGCATCGAAACAAACGATGAAGGCGAAGAGGAATATGTTCCATTAGATGAAGATGATGAAAACTTCGAAGTATTGGTAAATATGTACGAAGCAATGGGGGAAGAAGAATAATTTCTAAGCCCTCAAAGACTCTAGTATAACGGTTGTTATACTAGGGTCTTTTTTGTAATTGTAACCTCTTGTGTACTAATTGACTCATGGTTATTTGGTTTGTGGATAATATAAAAGAAGAGATACATCGAAAGCCTTTAATATGATATAATAAGATGATATACAATGGTTTGTAATAGAAAGGAACTCATCCATGAGAAAAGCCTTAAAATATGTTTCCGTAGGTGTTCTTAGCCTTGCTATTTTAGGTGGTGGTGCTTTAGGTGCATCCTATTTTGTACCAAATACCTTTAACGATGACGGAGGATCTCAAGTCCTCGTAATAGGCAAGGATGCAACAGGAACAGAAATTGCCGATATGCTCTATGAACATGGACTAATTCGGTCTACACAGGTGTTTAAATTATGGTTAGCTCTTAGTGGAACCGGTTCAAAATTACAATCTGGTCACTACCAAATTCCAAATAAGGTATCGGTCCATGAATTAATTAACTTATTACAAGAGGGTCACGTTGAGTCCATTAAATTAACGATTCCTGAAGGGTATACCGTAGGGGATATCGCTATTGCTCTTGAAAAAGCTCAAATTATGAAAGCTTCCGATTTCTTGGCAGAGGCGAAAACATTCGTCCCATACCCATATATGAAGGGTACTAAACCGACTACATATCCTGTAGAAGGTTTCCTTTTCCCAAGTACTTATGAAGTGCCAGTTGGTGCTACGCCAAAGGATGTCATTTTGATGATGTCTGAGCAAATGAATCGCTATTTAACACCAGCTGTTAAAAAACAAATTCAAGCACAACATATGAGTATTCATGATTTTGTAACCTTAGCATCCATTGTTGAACGTGAATCATTGTATGATGCGGACCGTCCAACTATTGCGGGTGTATTTAAGAAACGCTTAGCACATGGTATTCCATTGCAATCTGATGCAACTATTTCTTATGTTCTTGGTTATGCAAAGGAAAATGTAACGCTTGGAGATACGCAGTTACAAAGTCCTTACAATACATATGTAAGTAAAGGTTTGCCACCAGGACCGATTGCAAACCCTGGTAAAAAGGCATTAGATGCGGTACTTCATTCTGAAGATACAGATTATCTATACTTTGTAGCAGATAAAGATGGTCATAATCATTTCTCCAAAACATATGCTGAGCATTTGGCTGAGGTTGAAAAAATTTATGGTGCTGAACAAGCGAGTGCAGGCTCTTCTAATCAAGGTCAGGCTCCTGCATTAGCCCAAGCTGGTCCTAACTATGATGTGGCGGCTACATCAGAACCAGATTACAACTACAGCTCTGCTGAGGCTGTAGCGGCAGATTCTCAATATGTAGATGTAGAACCAACATATACATATACACCGACAACTGTACCGGCAGCAACTCAAGTAACGCCAGCGCCAGCAGCACCAGCGGCGACTGAACAACCGGCTACAACATCATCGCCTAGCCAAATACCAGAAAGCATGCAACAAGTAGTTCCACAGCAATCAGCACCGGTTCAATCGGCACCTGCAGTGGAAGAACCTCGTGTTATTCGACCTAGCACACAAACTACACCTTCTTCTGGTAATACTCGCGGCGGCGTTGATAGATAATTAGCGTATATGATTACTTTCACAGTCAAATAAATAGTAGGAATTTATAATACATTTTATGGAATTAAATGAGATATTAAATGAGCAGCGTATTTACGCGATGATTAATAATGTACCCATCCTTCGGGAATCTGAGGTGCATTTATTTGAAGAATTGATTGGATTATACCGGCCCACCTCTGTGCTAGAGGTGGGCACCGCCATTGGTTACTCTACATTACTGATGGCACCTCTTATTGAACGAGGCGGAAAAATCACATCTATTGAATTGGATGAGGTTCGCCATGAGATGGCGAAATACTATATAGGTCAATCCGAGTATAAGGATCAAATCACGTTGATTAAAGGTGATGCGAAGGACGTATTAACACAAATTAAAGGTGAATATGATCTCGTATTTCTCGATGGCCCAAAGGGGCAATATCTTAATCAACTAGAGGTCATATTGCCTCATGTGAAAGAAGGTGGCGTCATCCTTGCCGATAATGTTCTCTTTAGAGGCTATGTGCGTGGCGATAAAGAGGCTCCGCATCGATTCAAAACTATTGTTAAGCGATTACAAGCGTATTTAGCATATGTAGAAAATAAAGAATTATTTAACACCACCATTTACCCGATGGGAGATGGCATGAGTGTAAGTGTGTGGAAAGGACACAACAAATAATGGCAGATCATTTTATGGAATTGCTTTGTCCAGCAGGTAATATGGACAAGTTAAAAATGGCCATTCGCTATGGTGCGGATGCCGTTTATTGTGCAGGTAAACGATTTGGTTTGCGTGCTGGTAACTCCAATTTTTCCGACGAAGAATTGAAGGAAGCCGTTCAATTTGTACATGAACATGGCAAAAAAATCCACGTTACATGTAATATCATTCCTCACAACGAGGACTTTGAAGGTCTTGAGGATTATTTGAAATTTCTTGAAAGTATCGGTGTCGATGCGATTATCGTTGCTGATATGGGCATCTTTAGCTTGGCTAAACGCGTAGCACCAGGCCTTGAACTTCATGTAAGTACACAAGCATCCACGACGAACTGGCATACTGTGCAAATGTGGAAAGAACTTGGTGCGGCTCGCGTTGTAGCAGCTCGCGAAGTATCTGTAGCAGATCTTAAAGAAATGAAGGAACATGTAGATATCGAAATCGAATCATTCGTACATGGCTCCATGTGTATTTCTTATTCTGGCCGTTGCCTATTGTCTAACTACATGACCGGTACACGCGATGCTAACCGCGGTCAATGCTCTCAATCTTGCCGTTGGAAATACAGCATTGTAGAATCCAATCGCCCTGGTGAATATTATCCAATCGAAGAAGATGAACATGGTACATATATCTTTAACTCCAAGGATTTATGCCTCATTCATCGCATTCCAGAATTGTATGAAGCAGGCATCGATAGCCTTAAAATTGAAGGTCGCATGAAATCCGTTCACTATTGTGCAACGGTAGCTAAGGTATACCGTACGGCTATCGATACCTATTTGAAGGAACGTGAAAACTGGTACGTTCGTCCAGAATGGATTGCTGAATTAGAAAAAATTTCCCACCGCCCTTATACAGATGGCTTTGCTGATGGCCGTCCTGATGAAAGTGCTCAAAACTACGGCAAATCTACGAATACTCAATCCCATGACTTCATTGGTTTAGTGCTTGGTTATAACGATGAAGAAAAATATGTGGATCTTGAACAACGCAATAATTTCAAGGTAGGGGATAAGGTAGAATTTTGCCAACCTAAGGGTGAACTTGTAGAGGCTGTTATCGAAAAAATGACAGACGAAGATGGTAATCCTATCGATGTAGCACCTCATGCGCAAATGAAGGTTCGTTTGTATATGGATACAAAATTGGAACCATATTCCATGATGCGCCGCGAGTGCAAGGTGAAAGCAGAGTAACATGGTACATGAAAATACTGCTACTATGTCAATGCTTGATGAAATGACACCTGATGAAGTGACACATGATGAGACGATACCGTTACGCGATAATCAAGAACCATTGATGCCGTCTCGTTCACTGTCAGGCTTTCCTGAACCGCCTTCGTATAGCGGCACAGGTGAGGAAGGATATTTGTACTTTCACATAGATCCAAAATATACCAATTATGTCAATCGCATCTTAGAAGGCTATGAATACGTAGGTGTTATGACTAGCCTAGACAAGTCGGGGCGCTGCATGGTGCGGTGTACACCGGATACGCGCAGTCTAGCCAGCGAAATCCTATCGCGTTTGCCAGAGGTTACCTTAGAAATATAGTTCAATAACATCGATTAGAGAATTATCCAAATTTAGGAGAATAATAATGAAATGTAATGTATTAAAACGCGCATTAGTCTTAACAGCACTTGGTGCCTCTATGGCAACAGCTGCTTTTGCAGCGCCAAATAGTCCTGTCATGATTCCACAACCAGGTACCGTTGTTGTGATTAACCATAATCCAGATGTAACATTTGCTGGCAATATTAACTTTGATGTTGAAAGCCAAGAAAACAATAATTTGAAAATTGGTTCTACTGTTGTACCGAATGTATTATATGGTGCCGTATTCAACAAGTCCGGTGCTCCTGATACAATTGTGCCAGCACAAACCTATGTATTTACAGGTGCTAAAGAAGTGCCTGCTGCGTTGACATCTCCTAGCGATGAAGGTAAACCAGGTGCAACTTGGTCTGTGGAAACAATTAAGAAAACTAAATCTGGCGATATTCAAGTGGCTAGCCGTGGTGTACCTGAAAAACCATTGGGCGTACAAATGGAAATCATTAAAGATACTTTCACAATGGGCGCTATCGACAATAGTAAAACCGTACAAGGCCAAAACAGCAAGGGTACATTGTACATGACCGTGCCTAAGGATTTAAAACTCAATCCTAGTAACGACATTCCTGCAGACGTGCGTGAAACAATGCCAGCTATGCTTCGTGGCCGCATGGGCGAATCCATGATGGTTAACCTATTGCCACTAAATGATGAAGAAAAACAACAACTTCGCAATAACCCGCACAATGCGAATGCTATCGTATTCAATCGTGCTATGGGTATGGCGAGCAGCATCGGCAACTCCGCTAAACAAAGCAAAGTATATACATACATGAAAGACCATTACCTCAACATAATTATTGTTGCAAAAGATTACGACGATAATGGTGCTCGTGGTAGCGGCGTCTTGATGGTATCTAAACAAGACAATTCCGATGACGTAATGTTGATCCTATTCAAGGGCCCAGACATTACAAACTCTAAAATTGAAAAAGTAATTGGATCTATGCTATCTGCGCACTTTGAACGTAAATAGATAGTTCTTGGAAATACTACAGGCCTGTAGTAATTTTTAGAAGATGTGTATTCGTATCTTTAGAAATAGAACAGGCCTGTACTAATTTTGGGGAAGATGTGTATGCGTATCTTTAGAAATAGAACAGGCCTGTAGTAATTTTTAGAGAGATGTGTATGCGTATCTTTAGAAATAGAACAGGCCTGTTCTATTTTTTAGGAGGTACTTATATAGTTGAAATTTTTTAGTACCTATGATAAGATATCTTAGTAAAAGTGATGCAAAGGACATGATTCTCATATCCCTGTGTACCAGAGAGAGGCAGATGCTGGAAATGCCTTACACATATATTAGAGTTACCCCCTTTAAACTGATTTGTCGAACCTAAGTAGGCAAATACGGCAGCCACCGTTATCGGGCTTAATGAAGTGAATGAACTGTATCCTTGTGATGCGGTGAATTAACTAGGGTGGAACCGCGAATGATCTTCGTCCCTTGTTTTGTAGGGATAGAGGGTCTTTTTTTATTACCTAAAACCGACTATCCTAGTTCATAAATTGGAGGAAATTAAAATGGCAGATGTA
Organism: Veillonella sp. ICM51a; assembly: GCF_000524355.1. Classification (NCBI taxonomy): domain Bacteria; kingdom Bacillati; phylum Bacillota; class Negativicutes; order Veillonellales; family Veillonellaceae; genus Veillonella; species Veillonella sp. ICM51a. Next base: position 3,067 of record NZ_JAPX01000018.1, on the reverse strand, counting down.
AAAATCATTTTACCTGACGGTAGTGCAAAGGAATACGCTGCTGGCACTACTCTTGGGGAAGCAGTAAAAAAATTGTCTAATAGTTTGGCTAAAAAAGTGTTAGCAGCCAATGTAAATGGAGAATTAACAGATCTTCGTGAAGAACTCGTAGATGGTTCTGAAGTAGCCTTCTTAACATTTGAAGAAGATGGTGGTAAACACACATTACGTCACACAGCTTCTCATGTTATGGCACAAGCAGTTAAACGCTTATGGCCAGAAGCAAAATTAGCTATCGGTCCTGCTATCGATAAAGGTTTCTACTATGATATCGATATGGAACATACATTGACTCCTGAAGATTTGACTAAAATCGAAAAGGAAATGAGCCGTATTGTAAAAGAAAACTTGCCTATTACTAAATCTGTAATGTCTCGTCAAGAAGCTATCGAGTTCTTCAAATCTAAAAACGAAGATTACAAGGTAGAATTGATCGAAGACCTTCCTGAAGATGCTGTGATTTCTTGCTATGCACAAGGCGATTTTGTTGACCTTTGTGCAGGCCCTCATGTAGCATCTACTGGTAAGGTGAAAGCTTTCAAATTACAAAGCATTGCAGGTGCATACTGGCGCGGCGATGAAAAGAACAAAATGTTGCAACGTATTTACGGTACAGCATTTGAAAAGAAAGAAGAACTAGATGCATACCTTCATATGCTTGAAGAAGCGGCTAAACGCGACCACCGTAAACTTGGTAAAGAACTTGGTTTGTTCGTTATCAAAGAAGAAGGTCCTGGCTTCCCATTCTTCTTGCCAAAAGGTATGGCTCTACGCAACGAATTGGAAAACTTCTGGCGCGAAGTACATCATGATTTCGAATATGATGAAATCCGCACACCAATCATCTTGAATAAACATTTGTGGGAAACATCTGGTCACTGGGATCATTACCGTGAAAATATGTATACTACAATCATTGATGACGAAGAATATGCAATTAAACCTATGAACTGCCCAGGCGGTATCTTAGTTTACCAAAACGAAATGCATTCCTACCGTGACTTGCCACTTCGTTATGCAGAACTTGGCCTAGTTCACCGTCATGAATTGTCCGGCGCACTACACGGCTTGTTCCGCGTTCGTGCTTTCACACAAGACGATGCGCACGTATTTATGTTGCCTGAACAAATGCAATCCGAATTGATGAAAGTTATCGAATTGTTCGACCGTATCTATAGCCAATTTGGTTTGAAATATCATGTTGAATTGTCTACTAAACCAGACAATGCAATGGGTGATGATGCAATTTGGGAAGCAGCTACAGAAGCATTGCGTAACGCTATCGAAGCAAAAGGCATTGATTATGTTATCAACCCTGGCGACGGCGCGTTCTATGGTCCTAAACTCGATTATCATATCGAAGATTCCTTGGGCCGTACATGGCAATGTGGTACTATCCAATTGGATATGAACTTGCCTGAACGCTTCAACGTAGAATATATCGGTGAAGATGGTCAAAAACATCGTACTATCATGATTCACCGTGCATGCTTCGGTTCCATGGAACGTTTCATCGGTATCTTGACTGAACACTATGCTGGTGCATTCCCAACTTGGATGGCACCTGTTCAAGTGAAAATATTACCTATCTCCGAAAAACACGTGGAATACGCTAACCAATTGGCAAAACAAATGCGCCATGACTACGTTCGCGTAGAAGTAGACGATCGCAACGAAAAAATTGGTTACAAAATTCGCCAAGCACAAATGGAAAAAGTTCCTTACATGCTCGTTGTTGGCGATAAAGAAATGGAAGACAATTCTGTTAACGTACGTAAACACGGTGGCGACGAATTGGGTACAGTTCCATTTGACGAATTCTTCAATTCCATTAAAATTGAAATTAAAGAACGCAACTAATTATATAATTGTTGATATATCTGATTATTTATCTATCATTTTTTGATGGATTTAACGATATTTGGTCAATAATAATTTAGTATAAAAAATCCTCTTATATACTGGACAGTTATCTTTAGATTTTATAATCTAATAGTAGCAGTTCATATATAAGGGGATTTTTCTTTCATTATAGTAGCGGGAGAAATTATAATGAACATCTTATTATGATTAGGTGGTGACCTTGTGTGGAGAAGTCAAGTTTAGCTTCAATTTTGCAACGTAAAAAGAATAAAAATCTTACGCTTGCTCATCGTCAATTATGGGGGATGATTGACTTGGTTTATAAAGATTTCTATGATAAAGAATCTAAAATCTATGATGCTGGCAATGTAACACGTGAAGAATTTTCTATTATTAAACATGTATATAAAACTAGGCATGTAGTAAATTATACGGAAATCAAAGCCTTGTTAAATAACAAACACCTTAGTCATGTGGGGTGGGTTATAAAAAATCTTGAGAAAAAAGGTTTAGTTACCACTGTAAAACATTGGAGCGACCAACGATCTCGGGATGTTATGCTAACAAAGAAAGGAATTCGTACCTACGAACGCATATCATCAACGCATAATAAGGTAATGGGGGCCTTGTTTTCTCAAATACCTAAAGAACAACGAGAACAAACAACAAGACTATTAATTCATATACATAATAGAATGGCAAAGAAACCTATAGCTAACTTTATTGATTCGGATTATATCCAATAAAAATAAATAGAACAGGCCTGTACTAATTGGGGAAAGGTGTGAATGTGCATCTTTAGAAATAGAACAGGCCTGTACTAATTTTAGGAAGATGTAAATGTGCATCTTTAGAAATAGAACAGGCCTGTACTAATTTGGGGAAGGTGTGAATGTGCGCCTCTAGAAATAGAACAGGCCTGTACTAATTTGAGGAAGGTGTGTATATGCGTC